>NZ_JAMYNH010000011.1:0-203498 GCF_040318975.1 Mesorhizobium sp. M0983
ACGATCAGGTCGCCAAGCCGGTGCGTGGCGTTGGGCGCGCGTGGATCAGGCACCGCGCCAAAGTAGCTCTCAAGGCAGGAAATGGCAGTCGCTCCTTCGCTCACCTGCCTCTCCAAAGAATCCTTTCTCAGCCTAAACTCAACCCCAAAATCGCCATATGCGATTCCCCTGCCCTCAAGGGGGGGATTGGCAGCTTCGCCGACATCGCTCTTCTTTGGAGATTGGCGAAAGCCGAAGCGACGTCCAATCTCCCCCTTGAGGGGGAGATGTCCGGCAGGACAGAGGGGGTGTGAACGATCGCTGCGTAGCAGCTTTCACAGCTCCTTTCGTCGATCCGGCAACGCCATCTCCAGGGCCGCCACTCCGCTGACAACGGCCGCTCGCTGTTCCGTGCTCAGCCTCGCAAGCAATTCCAGCTCGAACGCTTTAGCCAGCGGCACCATCTCGCGATAGGCGACAAGGCCAGCTCGGGTCAGCGTCAGATGCTCGACCCGCCTGTCTTTTCCATCCGGTGTGCGAGTGAGCCAGCGGCGCCGTTCGAGCTCGGCGACGGCTCGCGAAACCTTGGTCTTGTGCATGGCCGACTGCTCGCCGAGTTCCGTCGCGGTCATGGTGCCGTGCTGGCCGAGCCCGGCCAGCGTGCGCCATTCGGGTCGGGTCAGGCCGTGACGGTCCTTGTATATCCTGGAGAATTCCCGGCTGACGGCATCGGCGAGACGGTAGAGCCGGTAGGGCAGGAAGCTTTCGAGTTCCAGGACGTCCATGATTTTGTATCCCGGCAGACGCCGCGGTTGATAGTTACATTTTCAATGGTTACCGATGAAACCAGTTTGGTCAATGCTTGAGTGCCGCAGCCATCGGAGGCGAGGAGCGCGCTCTGTCAGTATCCAGGGAGGATGCCATGGCCTATTCCTACATGCCGGGTTTCGGCAACGACTTCGAGACCGAGACTTTGCCGGGCTCGCTGCCGCAAGGACGCAACTCGCCGCAGCGGCCGGCCTACGGCCTCTACGCCGAGCAGCTTTCGGGCTCTCCTTTCACTGCGCCGCGCGGCACCAATGAGCGCTCCTGGCTTTATCGGATAAGGCCGAGCGTCAGGCATACCGGTCGCTTCAAAGCGGCGAATTATCCGCTGTGGAAAAGCGCGCCGAACGTCGGCGACCACCAGCTCGCTCTCGGCCAGTATCGCTGGAGCCCCGTGCCGATGCCGAAAGAGCCGACAGACTTCATCGCCGGCATGCGCTCGATCACCACCGCCGGCGACGTGCTCGGCCAGACCGGCATGGCGGCACATGTCTATGTCGCCAACCGTTCGATGGCCGACGACCATTTCTTCAACGCCGACGGCGAGTTGCTGGTCGTGCCCCAGGTTGGAGCCTTGCGCTTGATCACCGAGATGGGCGTCATCGAACTCACGCCAGGCGAGATCGCCGTGCTACCGCGTGGCCTGGTGTTCAAGGTCGAACTGTTGGATGCCGAAGTGCGCGGCTATGTCTGCGAGAATTACGGCGCCAAGCTGACGCTGCCGGATCGCGGCCCGATCGGCGCCAATTGCCTGGCCAATCCGCGCGATTTCAAGACGCCCTGCGCCTGGTTCGAGGATAAGGACACGCCCTGTCGGCTGATCGTGAAATGGTGTGGCCAGTTCCATGTCACCGAGATCGATCATTCACCGCTCGATGTGGTGGCGTGGCACGGCAACTATTCACCCTACAAATATGATCTTGCGACGTTTTCCCCCGTCGGCGCGATCCTGTTCGATCATCCCGACCCATCGATCTTCACCGTGCTGACCGCGCCGAGCGGCGAGGAAGGCACTGCCAATATCGATTTCGTCATCTTTCCGCCGCGCTGGCTGGTTGCCGAAAATACGTTCCGCCCGCCGTGGTATCACCGCAACATCATGAGCGAGTTCATGGGCCTGATCCATGGTCAGTACGATGCCAAGGAAGAGGGCTTTGTGCCCGGCGGCATCAGCCTGCACAACATGATGCTGGCCCACGGACCCGATGCGCCTGGCTTCGAAAAGGCCTCGCGCGCGGAGCTGAAACCGGTCAAGCTCGCCAACACCATGGCCTTCATGTTCGAGACACGCTTCCCGCAGATGGTGACCCGCTATGGCGCCGAGCTCGAAACCCGGCAGGACAATTATATCGACTGCTGGGCCGATCTGAAGAAACGCTTCAACGGCACGCCCGAGGGCGACTGGTCTTGAGCGCCGTCGCATGATGGATCGTCTGGTGCTTCTTGGCTCGAAGGGTGGTCCGGCGCTCCGGCCGGGCGGACCGTGGCCGAGTTCATCGCTGCTGGAGATTGGCGGCCGCACCCTCGTCGTCGATTGCGGGCTGGGCGTAACGCGCGGGCTGACCGATGCCGGCGTCAGTCTGAAGGCGCTTGACCTGATCTTCATCACGCATTTGCATTCAGACCATGTGCTGGAACTCGGACCGTTGATCCACACCGCATGGACGGCCGGCCTGGGGACAAAGGTCACCGTATTCGGCCCGCCCGGCATCGGCTACTACTGGCAGCGCTTTTGCCAGGCGATGGAGTTCGACATCGAGATCCGCATCGCCGACGAAGGGCGGCCGGATCTCCGCGACCTGGTCTCGATTGTCGAGTTTGGTGAAGGGCAGGTGGCGGAAGAGCGCGGTCTCAAAATATCGGCCTTGCGTGTCGACCACCCGCCGGTGACGGACTGCTTTGCGCTGCGCTTCGAGCAAGCCGGGCAAAGCATCGTCTTCTCGTCCGATACGGCGTTCTTTCCGCCATTGTCGGATTTCGCCGAAGGCGCCGACGTCCTGGTCCACGAGGCCATGCTGGAAGAGGGCATCGAGCGGTTGGTCGCGAAGACCGGCAACGGTGCAAGACTGAGGGAACACCTGCTTGCCAGCCACAGCTTTGCCGAGGAAGCGGGCCGCATCGCCAGCGATGCAGGCGTCAAAAGACTGGTCCTCAACCATCTCATTCCCGCCGACGATCCCGAGATCGGCGAGGCCGACTGGATTGCCGCCGTCAGGAAAACATGGGCCGGCGACTTGACGATCGCCCGCGACGGCCTTGTTGTGGGGCTGGAGCATGATCTCGAAAAGTGGAAACCGGTTTTCGGAAGAGATCATGCCTAGAACAAAAAATCAAAGCAGCACCAAAGCTGCGCCAGGAGAGGAAACCGCATGAAGCTTGCCACCTTGAAGGACGGGACGCGCGACGGAAAACTCGTCGTCGTCTCGCGCGACCTGACGCGGTTTACCGATGCGTCGTTCCTGGTGCGGACGCTGCAGGCCGCGCTCGATGACTGGCGTCGGATCGCGCCGCATCTCACCGCCATGGCCGAATCGCTGGAGAACAATGCGGTGCCGTCGGCTCGCTTTCACGAGCACGACGCCCATTCGCCGCTGCCGCGCGCCTACCAATGGGCCGACGGCTCGGCCTATGTGAACCATGTCGAGCTGGTGCGGAAGGCGCGCGGCGCCGAGATGCCGGCAAGCTTCTGGACCGATCCGCTGATCTACCAGGGCGGTTCGGACGCCTTCCTCGCACCGCGCGACCCAATCCGCATGATCGACGAGACCCTTGGCATCGACCTGGAAGGCGAGGTCGCCGTCATTGTCGACGACGTGCCGATGGGCGCTGGCCTCGACGAGGCGCGGGCAGCGATCCGGCTGGTCATGCTGGTCAACGACGTGACGCTGCGCGGCCTGACCGGACCCGAGCTTGCCAAGGGGTTCGGCTTCTTCCAGTCGAAACCGTCATCAGCCTTTTCGCCGGTTGCGGTGACGCCGGACGAACTGGGCGATGCCTGGGACGGCGGCAAGGTCAGCCTGCCGCTGCTGGTCGATCTCAACGGCAAACCGTTCGGCCGGGCGAACGCCGGCATCGACATGACCTTCGACTTTCCGGCGCTGATTGCCCATGCCGCAAAAACGCGGCCGCTGGCCGCCGGCACCATCGTCGGTTCGGGCACCGTCTCCAACAAGCTCGATGGCGGGCCGGGCAAGCCTGTCTCGGCGGGCGGCGCCGGCTATTCCTGTATCGCCGAGTTGCGTATGATCGAGACCATCGAAGCCGGCGAACCGAAGACGCCGTTTCTGCGCTTTGGCGATACCGTGCGCATCGAGATGAAGGACAGGGGCGGGCATTCGATCTTCGGCGCCATCGAGCAGAAGGTCGAGAAATACGAGGGGGCAAGAGAATGACAGGCGAGACATTCTATCTCCTGTGCGGTGTCTGGGCCCTTGTCATGCTGGCGATCTTCATCCCGGCGATCCGGCTGAGCTATCGCATCGAGGCGCGCTCGCCCGGCCTGACCAACCGCAGCGGCTTTCCGCGCAAGGCGATGATGTTTCACACCGTCACCAACACGAACGTCGCGCGTGACCAGGAAACGCAAGGCATGCGGCGGCGCATGATCGGGCTGCTGCTGATTGTTCTCGCTGGATTCCTGCTAATGGGGGCAGGCTTGTCGTTGGTCCGGTCAGCTGCGTGAAGTCATGGACCTGCTGAACCATTTCCGCCGCATGGCGCGCAACAATCTCTGGTCGAACGACCGGCTTTATGGCGCCGTACTGCAGCTTAAGCCTGGTGAATTCGAAGCCGAGCGAACCAGCTTCTTCCCGTCGATCAAGGCAACGCTGAACCACATTCTGGCGGTCGATCACCTCTATCTCGATTTTCTCGAAGAGGGCGGCGTCGGCGCCGCGGCCTATGATGAGTTCTTGCGCTTCGACGAAGCGGACGCGCTCTTTGGCAAGCGGGCGGAGGCCGACCGGCGGCTGATCGCTTTTTGCGACCGCCTGTCGGCGGACGATCTCGAACGCCGCGTCGTCACTGATCGGCGCGAGGACGGCATGATACCGGAGCGGATCGGCGATTTGCTCGCCCATCTCTTCATCCACGACATCCATCATCGCGGCCAGGTGCACGCGATGCTGTCTGGCACCTCGGTGAAACCGCCACAACTCGACGAGTTCTTCCTCGATTACGATGTTAAGTTGAGGAAAGCCGAAGTCGAGCGGCTGGGACTGCGAGACCAACTGCTTGGCTAATTATGCCAAAGCCACATCGTAACTGGCGAAATGCGGGTCGGATGTAAGGATGGTGAGATTCTCCATTTGCGCCTGCGCAATCAGAAGTCTGTCGAACGGATCACCATGGTGGTGGGGTAGGCTGCCGACGGCGTTTGCGTGCTGGAAGGTTACGGCGAGCGGCTGAAATTGCATCCTTGGAAGCAGCGTTGGCAGGTCGTCCGGCGCATCGAGTTTTCTGATCGAGCGTTTGATGGCAATTTCCCAGACGCTAGCCGCGCTCGCGAACACCACCGCTTCCGAAGCCAGAATAGCGCGGTGGTGCTCGCTGAGACGCCGATCGTCCGAAATCGACCAGAGGATGATGTGTGTGTCGGCGAGAAACGGGCCGACCGTCATTTCACGTACTCATCCCACTCGGGACCGAGTTCATCAAAATCGTCCGCAATCCAGATCTTGCCCTTCAATGCGCCGATACGCGGCAGGGATTCGGCCACTGCCGGAGGTACGATACGCGCCGCCACCTTGCCGTGGCGTGTGAGCACGATCTCCTCGCCGGCTTCCGCACGGCTGACGAGTTCCGACAATTTGGCCTTGGCTTCGGCAATGGAAACATTCATGACTCGATCCTTTATGACCAGAATTTAGGTCATAACTGATCAAACCACAAGGCACCTCGGCCGAACTGGCTACGCTGCCTTGCCGTCCACCTTCAGCACGCCGCGCTTGATCTGGTCCTGCTCGATGGATTCGAACAGAGCGCGGAAATTGCCCTCGCCAAAACCTTCGTCGCCCTTCCTCTGGATAAACTCGAAGAAGATCGGCCCGATCACAGTCTTTGAAAAAATCTGCAGCAGGATCTTGGTCGTGCCGCCGTCGACGACGCCTTCGCCGTCGATCAGGATGCCGTGCCTTTTCATGCGCTCGATCGGCTCTTCATGGCCGTTCACGCGGGCATAAGACATGTCGTAATAGGTCTCGGGCGGGCCCGGCATGAACTTCAGGCCGTTGGCGGCCAGCCTGTCGGTGGCGCCGTAAATGTCGTCGGTGCCGACGGCGATGTGCTGGATGCCCTCGCCATTGTACTTCTTCAGATATTCGGCGATCTGGCTGGTCTCGTCCTTGGACTCGTTGAGCGGGATGCGGATCTTGCTGCAGGGCGAGGTGATGGCGCGGCTGACCAGGCCGGTGATCTTGCCGTCGATGTCGAAGAAATGGATCTGCTTGAAGCCGAACAGGTCGCGGTAGAAATCCCACCATTTGTCCATCTGGCCGCGATAGACATTGTGGGTCAGGTGGTCGAGATAATAGAAGCCGACGCCTTCCGGCCTGGGATCGCGCTCGCCCAGCCAGTCGAACTCGGCGTCGTAAGCCGAGCCCTTCTCGCCATAGGTTTCGATGAAATAGAGCAGCGATCCGCCGATACCGACGATTGCCGGCACGTCGAGCGACTTGCCGGCGCCTTCATAGGGCGTCGCGCCCTTGGCAACGGCGTGGTCGAAGGCATGCCTGGCATCGACCACCCGCCACGCCATCGAGGCGGCGCAAGGGCCGTGCTTGTCGACGAATTTCATCGCATGCGAGCCGGGTTCGGCATTGACGACATAATTGATGTCGCCCTGCCGCCAGACGGTGATGTCCTTGCTGCGGTGCTTGGCCACCGGCACGTAGCCCATGCGGGTGAAAAGCTCGGCGAGCTTTTCCGGCTCGGCATGCGCGAATTCGACGAATTCGAAGCCGTCGGTGCCGGCGGGATTGGTTTTGCTGATCTTGGCGGGCGGTGCGTCGTGCGGGAAGGGACCCATGGCATTGCTCCGAAATCTGGCCCGAAATCTGGCATTGGCCGCATCGGCCATATCTGAGCCCAATCATAGCGCGGAGCGAGTGCAAATTGCTTGCATTCAAACGCTTGAAATGTTCCGATCATGCGCAACTTGTGCATGACCGGGTCGAAATCCATGGATGAAGCGCGCATTGACCAGTTTGACCGCAAGATAATGGCTCTGCTGCAGGCCGACGCGCGGTTGACCAACAACGATTTGTCGGAACGAGTGAATCTGTCAGCGTCGCAATGCTCGCGCCGTCGCCAGCGGCTGGAGGAGGACGGTTATATCAAGGGCTACCGGGCGGTGCTCGACCGCGACAAGCTCGGCTTTTCCCTGGTCAACGTCATTTCGGTGACGCTCGCCACCCACAACCGCGACAATGCGCGGCGTTTCGGCGAATTAGTGGCGCGGCTGCCGCAAGTGCAGGAAGCGCACGCGCTGACCGGCGAGATGGATTATATATTGAAAGTGGTGACGCCGGACCTGAAGTCGCTGTCGGAATTCGTCAACAGCGTGCTGCTCCCGCACGAATCGGTGCAGCATGTGAAGACGGCGATCGTGCTGGAGACGTTGAAGGAGACCGGCGCGCTGCCGATCTGAGGGCGCGAACGTTCACCCCTTCGATTGCTGGATCAGCCCATAGAGATTGGTGCAGCGGGCGCCGGACCGGCAATAGGCGAACACCGGGCCTTCGAGTTCGTCGAGCGCCTCAGCCTGGTCCTCGACATTCTCGGCCGTGATCTGGCCGCTGATGACGGGGATGTAGCGGAAGGCGAGCCCGGCGCCCTCGACCGCCGCCTTGACGGTGTCGGCCGATGGCTGGCCGGGCTGCTCGTCGTCCGGCCGGTTGCAGATCACGCTCTTGAAGCCGGCGGCCTTGATGGTCGCGACATCCTCGGGCTGGATCTGGCCCGAGACCGAATAGTCCTCGCTGATCTGACGGTATTCCATGGCTGGGGTCCTCGCAATCTGGTTAGCGGCAGTCTTGCCACTCCCTGACCCGGTCGGCAATCCGCGCGAAAAGAAATCCATCCGCGCAGATAGAGATTTCGATCCCGGAAATCCAGCCGGGCTAACGCCGCATGTCGCCAGGACGCATCATGCGCCAGCCCGGCTGGATGAACCGGATCGGTCGGCTCAGCTGCCGAGGATCGCGCCTTTGATCTGGGCGATGTTGTTGTGCATCAGGTCGATATAGGTCGAGGCCGGGCCGTCGGGCTGTGAGAGCGCATCGGAATAGAGCGTGCCGCCCACCTTGATGCCGGTCTCGCTGGCGATCTGCTCGATCAGCCGCGGATTGGTGATGTTCTCGACGAAGATCGCCGCCGCCTTGTCCTGTTTCACCTGGCTGACCAGCTTGGCGACGTCGGCGGCGGAGGGCTCCGACTCGGTCGACACGCCTTCCGGGGCCAGGAACGTCAAGCCATAGGCCTGCTCGAAATAGCCGAAGGCATCATGCGAGGTGATGACGACGCGCTTCTCTTGCGGGATCGACTGGATCGCTGCCTGTACCTCGCCCTCGAGCGCATCGAGCTTTTGCGTATAGGCGGCTGCATTGGCCTTGTAGCTGTCGCAACCCGCAGCGTCGGCCGTGCAGAAGGCGTCGGCGATGTTCTTCACATAGATCTTGGCATTGGCGATCGACTGGAAGGCGTGCGGATCGGTTGCCGTCTCACCATCGGCGTGGGCGTCGGCCTCGGCGAATTCGGGCTTGAAATTGATCGGCGTGACGCCCTTGGTCAGCACGGCGACGGTCGCCTTGGTTGCGCTGGCGTCGACCAGGCGCTGCAGAAAACCTTCGAAATGCAGGCCGTTGACCAGCACGATGTCGGCCTTGGCCATCGCCACCGCATCGGCTGGGCTCGGCTCGTAGACATGCGCATCCCCGTTCGGCCCGACGATGGTGGTCAGATCGATCCGGTCGCCGCCGACATTCTTGGCGAAGTCTCCGATGATGGTGAAACTGGCGACCACTTTCAACGGCTCCGCGAAAGCCGAAGATGCGCCAAAGGCGGTTAATGTTATAACGCTCACGGCCAAAGCGGCGCGGATCGATTTCAGCATGGACAAGTCTCCTTCGTTGGGATCAGGCAGTTCTGTGGCGGTGATGGATGATGCGGGCGCGCAGGATGCCGCGCGTCCCGAACAGGATCGAGGCGAAATAGACGACGCCGGCGGACAGGATGATGGCCGGGCCGGAGGGCAGCGACGCATGATAGGACAACAGCAGCCCGGCAATGCAAGAGGCAAAGCCGATCACTGTCGCCAGCACGCACATCGGCTCGACGCGCGAGGTCCAGAAGCGGGCCGCCGCTGCCGGCAGCATCATCAGCCCGACCGACAGCAAGGTGCCGAGCGCCTGGAAGCCGCCGACGAGGTTGAGCACGACGAGGCCGAGAAAGATGAAATGCACCGGGCTGCCCATCCGGCTGACCGAGCGCAGGAACAAGGGGTCGAGGCATTCGGCGACCAGCGCTCGCCAGAAGATGGCGAGGCTGACCAGCGTCACCACGACGATGCCGCCGATCAGCGTCAGCGCCTCGTTGTTCAGCGCCAGCACGGTGCCGAAAAGCACATGCATGAGATCGACGCTGGAGCCGCGGATCGACACCATAAGCACGCCGATCGCCAGCGAAATCAGATAGAAGGCCGCCATCGAGGCGTCCTCGCGCTGGATGGTGAAGCGCGAGACGGCGCCGGCGCCGAGCGCCACGATGATGCCGGCGATCAGTCCGCCGATGGTCATCGGCAGGATCTCCAGGCCATAAAACAGGAAGCCGGCGGCAGCACCCGGCAGGATGGCATGGGCCATGGCGTCGCCGGACAGGCTCATGCGCCGCAGCATCAGGAACACGCCGACCGGGCAGGCGCCGAGCGACAGCATCATCGAACCGGCGAGCGCCCGCTGCATGAAGGCGTAGTCGGCAAACGGGGCGACGAAAAGACCGTAAAGCACGTCCATCATGCCGCCCTCGGCCCGGAGCCGTGATGATGGTCATGGCTATGCTCGTGGCTGCTGTGATCGTGCACACTGTGATCATGCTCGCCAGGCTCGCACCATGGCGCGTTGTCCTCCCAGGCTTCGTGGAAGCGGCGCGCGCGCAACAAATTCTCCGGCCGCAGCGTCTCTCTGGTCTCGCCCCAGGCGACCGGCTGGCGCGCCAGGAGCAGTGTTTCGGGGAAATTCTGCCGCACTAGGTCGAGATCGTGGACGACCACCATGATCGTACGCTCCTCGCCATGCCAGCGCTTGATCAGTGCGATCAGGTCGCCGACGGTCTTCGTGTCGACGGCATTGAACGGCTCATCGAGCAGGATGAGCTCGGCATCCTGCAACAGCACGCGGGCAAACAGCGTGCGCTGCAGCTGGCCGCCCGACAACGTGTCGATCGGCCGCTTCTCGAAACCGCCGAGGCCGACGGCCATCAGCGCCTTGCTGACCGAGTCGCGATCTTCCCCGGTATAGCGGCCGAGCATGCCACGCCGCGGCCACAGGCCAAGCGAAACCAGGTCGACGACCCGGGCCGGAAAGGAGCGGTCGAGCTCGGACTGCTGCGGCAGGTAGGCGGCGCGCACGCCGGGCGCCCGGATCACCGCGCCGGCCATCGGCTTCAGGACGCCAACGATGCCCTTCATCAGCGTCGACTTGCCGGAGCCGTTGGCGCCGACGACCGCCGTCAAGGACCCCTTGCGGATCGTACCATTGAGGTGGTGGATCGCAGGATGGCTGTTATAGCCCAGCGTCAGGTCGCGGAAGGTCAGGCAGGTTTGGCTCATGTGACGATCCATGGGGCGACGATCGGTGCTGCAGGGGCGGATTCGATATGTGATGTTATTACATTAGTCAACAAGCCAATCGGGCGGAATTGCGGCCGGGCCGTCATGTTGTCCGCTTTGGCTTGGCTCAAGAGGTTCCGCTCGAGCGGCCTTGCTCGAAGCCAGCAGCGATCCTAAACAGGCGCAGCCGACAAGAGAAAGCCGGACAAGAGAAGGAATATCCAATGAGCATTCGTCGCATCGATGTGGGCCCGCGCATGAGCCAGATCGTGATCCACGGCAACACCGTCTATCTGGCCGGTCAGGTCGGCAAGCCGGGTGGAAACGTCGGCGCCCAGACAAAAGACATTCTGGCGGCGATCGACGAATTGCTGGCCAAGGCCGGCACCGACAAGACCAAGATCCTGCAGGCGATCATCTGGCTGGCCGACATGAGCACCTTTGCCGAGATGAACGCCGAGTGGGACAAATGGGTACCGCAGGGCAACACGCCGGCCCGCGCCACCGGCGAGGCCAAGCTTGCCGGACCGGAATATCTGGTCGAGATCATTGTCACCGCGGCGATTTGAGCAGCTCCGTAGGTTCCCCCTCATCCGGCCGCTTCGCGGCCACCTTCTCCCCGAGGGAGAAGAGACTGGCGCTGGCACCAGCGATCTCCTCTCCCCTCGGGGAGAGGTCGGATTTCCCCCAATGCTCTTCGCAATTCGGGGCAATCCGGGTGAGGGGGTCTGACCCTCAGTTGAAATGCTCACCCCTGCGACGGCGTGAACCGCGCCACCAGCGTGTGGCTCTCGGCCGCGTAGGTGAACCGGACATGGGTGACGGGGTGCTCGGCGCTCCATGTTCGCCGCTCGATCACCAGGCACGGCGCGCCGGTCGCGATGTCGAGAGCCGCCGCGATATGCTTGTCGGCTGCAACCGCGCGGATGCGATGCTCGGCCGCACTCCATGGCACACGGCCGATCAGCCACGGACCGGGCGCCGTGTCGAAAAACGCCTCTTCGGCGGCCTCCGGCACGGCAGCCAGGTTGATCAGCCGCTGCTCGTGGGCGAACGGCCGGTTGCCGGCGAAATGCCGGCATTCCAGCGCCAGCACCGGCCCGGCGACGTCGAGTTCCAGCAGGGCGCGATCGTCGGCACTGCTGCGCCTTCTGCTTCCCGCCACGCGCTCGTAGCGGTAGGGCAGGCCAAGTGCCTCGACCTCGATTCGGATGTCGTGGATTTCGAGAACGGCCGCCTGCGATTGCGGCCGGCGGACAAAACTGCCGGAGCGACGCCGGCGCTCGATCAGCCCGGCCTTGGCCAATTGCGACAGCGCCTTGTTCACCGTCATGCGCGAACATCTGTATTCTTCCGTCAGTTCATGCTCGAACGGAATGCGGTGGCCGGGCGCCCAGGCGCCGGACAGGATCCGTTCGCTGATGTCCGACAGGATGCGCTGGTGTAGCGAAAGGGCCTCGCCGCCGTCCGCGCTTCCAGAATCCGCGCTTATCGCCTCGATCATGCTCATGCCGAAAGCGCCGTCATCACCTTGCGGAAGCGCTCGGCAATGGCATCGCGTCTTGCATGCCTGCCGTCGCTGACCAGTTTCCTGCCATGCACCCAGACGCAATCGATCTTGGTGCCGTTGGCAAAAATCCAGGCGTCGAGGATCGCATCACCTGCCTTGCCCGCCAACGATGGATGCTTGCCGTCGAGCGAGACGAGATCGGCCGAGGCACCGGCAGTGATCCGCGAGGCGCCGGCGCCCAACGCGGAACTGCCACCCTCGAGTGCCGCATCGAACAACGCGCGACCGGTCGATCCGCCGGCCACCGCCAACACGTTGCGGGCGCGGTGGGCGAGGCGCTGCGAATATTCGAGTTGCCGCAACTCGTTCGGCAGGCCGATCAGCACGTTGGAATCCGAACCGATGCCGAAGCGGCCGCCATGCTGCATGAACAGCGGCGCGGCAAAGGTGCCGTCGCCGAGATTGGCCTCGGTGATCGGGCAGAGGCCGGCAACGGCGCCGCTTTTCGCCATATCGGTCGTCTCGGTGTCGGTCATGTGGGTGGCGTGGATGAGGCACCAGCGCTGGTCGACCTTGGCATTGGCAAGCAGCCATTCGACCGGCCGCGCCCCGGACCAGGCAAGGCAGTCCTCGACCTCCTTCATCTGCTCGGCGATGTGGATGTGGATCGGCCCCTCCGGCGCCATCGCCGTGATGTTTTCCAGTTCCTCGGGTGTCACGGCACGCAGGCTGTGTGGGGCCACGCCGACGACAGCCTGAGTCAACGCGCGAAGGGATTCGCGGCTTTTCTCAACAAGCCGCGAGAACTGGTTCACATCGTTGATGAATCGCCGCTGGCCTTCATTTGGCGCAGCGCCGCCGAAAGAGGAATGCGCGTAGAACACCGGCAGCAAAGTCAGCCCGATGCCTGTCTCGGACGCTGCAGCAATGATACGCTCCGCCATCTCGGCGATGTTGGCATAGGGCCGGCCGTCGCGGTCGTGGTGGAGATAGTGAAACTCGCCGACGCGCGAGAACCCGGCCTCCAGCATCTCGACATAGAGCTGCGCTGCGACCGCCTCGACCTGGTCCGGCGTCATCGACAGCGCAAAGCGGTACATCACCTCGCGCCAGCTCCAGAAACTGTCGGCGGAAGGGCCGCGCAATTCGGCAAGGCCGGCCATGCCGCGCTGGAAGGCATGGCTGTGCAGGTTCGGCATGCCGGACAAAAGGACAGAATGGCGCTCGTCGCCAGGCAGAGGCGAGGTATTCGCCTCGGCCGTTGCGATCTTGCCGTCGGAGATTACGATCCGCACATCGCTGCGCCAGCCGTCGGGCAGAACTGCCTGTTCCGCAAAAATCGCCGTCACGTCTTTCTCCAAATCCCGGTTGGCCATGTGATGATAGCGCTTGCAGTGCCTTTTGATATGTATATACATAATAACTCCCGATTGAAACGGAAAAGATGATGGCTGGAGAGAGCAAAAACCGGGCAGGGGAGCTTCGCCTCTGGCGCAATGCGCGCCTCGCGACCATGGCCGATAACAGCGCCGGGTTAGGCGTCGTCGAGCACGGCGCCATCGCGGTGCGCAGCGGCCGGATCGTCTATGCCGGGCCGGAAGCCGACATGCCGGCGGCGCTCCGCCCCAGAGCACTTGGCAAAGACGCCGAGGCGACCGACTGCGAAGGCCGCTGGATCACCCCTGGCTTGATCGACTGCCACACCCATCTGGTCCATGCCGGCAACCGTGCCAATGAATTCGAGATGCGGCTGGCCGGCGCCACCTATGAGGAGGTCGCCAAGGCCGGCGGCGGCATCGTTTCCTCGGTCAAGGCTCTGCGCGCCGCGAGCGAGGACGAGCTGGTCGCCCAGTCGCTCCCACGCCTCGACGCGCTGATCGCCGAAGGCGTCACCACCATCGAGATCAAGTCGGGCTACGGTCTCGACCTCGAAAACGAGAAGAAATCGCTGCGCGCCGCGCGACGGCTGGGCGGTGAGCGGCCGGTGACGGTCAGAACCACTTTCCTCGGCGCTCATGCGCTGCCGCCCGAAGCAAAAGGCGACAAGGACGCCTTTATCGATCTTGTCGCCAACGAGATTTTGCCGGCCGTCGCTGCCGACGGCCTTGCCGATGCCGTCGACGGTTTTTGCGAGGGCATTGCCTTTTGGCCCGAGCAGATCGCACGCGTGTTCGATGCCGCGAAGGCGGCGGGCCTGCCGGTCAAGCTCCATGCAGACCAGCTGTCCAATCTGCACGGCGCGGAACTTGCGGCACGCTATGGTGCGCTATCGGCCGATCACCTCGAATATACCGACGAGGCGGGCGCGGCGGCGATGGCGAAGGCAGGAACCGTGGCGACCATCCTGCCCGGCGCCTACTACTTCATCCGCGAGACCAAGAAGCCGCCGATCGCCCTGTTTCGCCAGCATGGCGTCAGGATGGCCGTTGCTACCGACAATAATCCCGGCACCTCGCCGCTGACCTCGCTGCTGCTGACCATGAACATGGCGGCGACGTTGTTCGGCCTGACGGTGGACGAATGCCTTGCCGGCGTTACGCGCGAGGCTGCCCGCGCGCTCGGGTTGCTTGGACAGACCGGCACGCTGGAAGCCGGAAAATCCGCCGATCTGGCGATCTGGGACGTCGAGCGCCCGGCCGAACTCGTCTACCGCATGGGCTTCAATCCGCTGCATGCCCGCATCTGGAGGGGACAATGACCGAACTCAAGCTAAGGCCAGGCAATGCCACGCTGGCCGATTGGCGCGCCATCTATCGCGGCGCCGCACTGAGGCTCGACGATGCCTGCCGGCCGAAGATCAAGGCCAGCGCCGAGGCCGTCGCCAGGATCGTTGCCAAGGGCGAGCCGGTCTACGGCATCAACACCGGCTTCGGCAAGCTGGCCAGCGTTCGCATCCCCGCCGCCGACCTCGAGACGCTGCAGCGAAACATCGTGCTGTCGCATGCCGCCGGCGTCGGCGAGCCGATGCCGCTGGCAATTTGCCGGCTGATGATGGCGCTGAAGCTGGCCAGCCTGGCCCAGGGCGCCTCCGGCGTGCGGCCGCGGACGATCGAGCTGCTCGAGGCGATGCTGGCCAACGACGTTATCCCCGTGGTGCCGGCGCAAGGCTCGGTCGGCGCTTCCGGCGACCTCGCGCCGCTGTCGCACATGACCGCGGTGATGATCGGTGTCGGCGAATGCTTTACCCCGCATGGCCGCTTCCCGGCCAAGGTCGCCTTTGTCTCGCACGGCCTGGAGCCGGTGATATTGGGCGCCAAGGAAGGCCTTGCGCTGCTCAACGGTACGCAGTTTTCGACCGCCTATGCGCTGGCGGCTTTGTTCGAGGCGGAAGTGCTCTATCAGTCAGCGCTGGTCGCCGGCGCGTTGTCGACCGATGCCGCCAAGGGCTCCGACGCGCCGTTCGATCCACGCATCCATCTGCTCAGGAAACATCGCGGCCAGATCGAGACGGCCGAGGCGTTGCGTAATTTGATGGCCGGCAGCGCCATCCGTGAATCGCACCGCGTCGGCGACGAGCGCGTGCAGGACCCATACTGCCTGCGCTGCCAGCCGCAGGTGATGGGCGCAGCACTCAGCGTGCTGCGTCAGGCCGCCGATACGCTCGGCACCGAGGCCAATGGCGTCACCGACAATCCGCTGATCTTTGCCGAGGACGACACAGCGCTTTCTGGCGGAAATTTCCACGCCGAGCCGGTGGCCTTCGCCGCCGACATGATCGCGCTCGCCGTCTGCGAGATCGGCTCGCTGTCGGAACGGCGCATCGCCATGCTGGTCGACCCGGCGCTGTCGGGCATGCCGGCCTTTCTGACGCCCAAGCCGGGTCTGAATTCCGGTTTCATGATCCCGCAAGTGACAGCCGCGGCGCTCGTCTCGGAAAACAAACAAAAAGCGTATCCGGCCAGCGTCGATTCGATCCCGACCTCGGCCAACCAGGAAGACCACGTCTCGATGGCGGCACATGGCGCGCGCCGGCTCATCGGCATGGTCGAGAATGCGACGGCCGTCATCGGCATCGAATTGCTGGCCGCGGCGCAAGGCTGCGATTTCCATGCCCCGCTGGCCTCGAGCGCGGCACTGGAGGCGGTGCGCCGGCTGGTCAGGGCAGAGGTGCCGCATCTCGACAACGACCGGCACTTCCATCCCGACATGGAGAAGGCCATCGCCATGGTACGCAGCGGCGCGGCGGTGGAAGCGGCAAGCGCGGTAAAGCTGCCGGGAGTGACGTCGTGAGACTGTACGCCGCCACAGGTCGGACGTTGGCGAAACCCTCGACGCCAGCTGATCTCCCCCCAAGTGGGGGAGATGTCCGGCAGGACAGAGGGCGGCGCTGTCCCGCCAACCTCAGCCCGGCAATACCGAAATTTTCAAAGTCAGAAACAAAAAACCCGCCACGAGGGCGGGTCGTCGGTGACAATCATCACCATACCCATATTAGTAGCATAGCTGCCGGCACAAAGCAAGAACAAAATACGACACGGCCGGCAAAAAGCGAGGTCGGTGTTCACGGACAATTGCAAGGTCGCGTTCTGCCGCGCCCCCCTCTGCCCTGCCGGGCATCTCCCCCACGAGTGGGGAGATTGGCCGTTACACTGGCTTTCGCCAATCTCCAACGTTGCAGGACTGAGCGAGGCGCCGCAGCTGCCAATCTCCCCCCTTGTGGGGGAGATGCCCGGCAGGGCAGAGGGGGGCGCCGTAGAGCTCCAACGCGCGGAGACTTCTCATGACTTGGCTCACCGTCACCCGAGGCACGGCACCCCTGCTGGTTTCGATCCCGCATACCGGCATCGATCTGGCCGGCCTCGACAACCGACTTATCTCGCCCTGGCTCGGCCGCCGTGACGCCGACTGGTGGATCGACAAGCTTTATGATTTCGCCGAGAGCCTTGGCGCGACGGTGGTGCATACGGCGATCTCGCGCACCGTCATCGACGTCAACCGCGATCCGTCTGGCGTTTCGCTCTATCCCGGCCAGACGACGACTGGGCTCTGCCCGACCGAGACCTTCGACGGCGATCCGCTCTACCGCGAAGGCGAGGAGCCGGGGCCGTCTGAGATCGACGAACGCCGCGAAAAATTCTTCGTGCCCTATCATGCCGCGTTGCAGGCCGAGATCGACAGGCTGCGCGCTTTGCACGGGAAGATCGTCGTCTATGACTGCCACTCGATCCGTTCGGTGCTGCCGCGCCTGTTCGAAGGCAAATTGCCGGTCTTCAATCTCGGCACCAATGACGGCAAGAGCGCCGATCCGGTGTTGCAGGAGAAAGTCACGCAGATTGTCGCAGAAACCGGCGAGAGCTTTGTCGTCAACGGCCGCTTCAAGGGCGGCTGGATCACGCGTCATTTCGGCCAGCCGCAAGCCGGCGTCCACGCGCTGCAGATGGAGCTCTCCAACCGTGGCTATCTGCGCGAGCCCGAAGGCAAGGGCGAACCGGATAACTGGCCGGTGCCTTACGACGCCGAATTCGCGGCGCCGATCCGCGTCACGCTGAGAAAGATCCTGGAAACCGCGATCGCCTGGGCCGAACGCTGACGCGCGGTGCACCTCACTCGAAAGGGACAATCATGACCGATCCTCGCCACAATATCCGTGAAGTGCGCAGCCCGCGCGGCAGCGAGCTCAACGCCCGCACCTGGCTGACGGAAGCGCCGTTGCGCATGCTGATGAACAATCTCGACCCGGACGTTGCCGAAAATCCCAACGAACTGGTCGTCTATGGCGGCATCGGCCGGGCGGCGCGCACCTGGAACGATTTCGACCGCATCGTTGCCTCGCTGAAGACGCTTGGCGACGACGAGACACTGTTGGTGCAATCCGGCAAGCCGGTCGGCGTGTTCCGCACCCATGCCGATGCGCCGCGCGTGCTGATCGCCAATTCGAACCTCGTGCCGCACTGGGCGACATGGGAGAAGTTCAACGAGCTCGATAGAAAAGGCCTTATGATGTACGGCCAGATGACGGCCGGCTCATGGATCTACATCGGCACGCAAGGCATCGTGCAGGGCACCTACGAGACCTTCGTCGAGGCAGGCCGTCAGCACTATGGTGGCAATCTCAAAGGCAAATGGATCCTGACCGGCGGCCTCGGCGGCATGGGTGGTGCCCAGCCGCTCGCAGCAGTCATGGCCGGCGCCTGCTGCCTGGCGGTCGAATGCGATCCCGACCGCATCGATTTCCGGCTGCGCACCCGCTATGTCGACGAGCGCGCCGACACGCTCGACGAGGCTCTGGAAAAGATCGAGCGCTGGACTAAAGCCGGTGAGGCGAAATCGGTCGGCCTGGTCGGCAACACCGCCGACATTGTGCCGGAACTGGTGCAGCGCGGCGTGCGCCCCGACATCGTCACCGACCAGACCTCGGCACATGACCCGCTCAACGGCTATCTGCCTAAGGGCTGGTCGCTGGCCGAATGGCGCGAGAAACGCACCAGCGACCCGAAGGCCGTTGAAAAAGCTGCCCGCGCATCGATGCGCGAGCATGTCGAGGCGATGGTGGCGTTCTGGAACGCCGGCGTGCCGACGCTCGACTACGGCAACAACATCCGCCAGGTGGCAAAGGAGGAGGGCTTTGAGCATGCCTTTGCCTTCCCGGGTTTCGTGCCGGCCTATATCCGTCCGCTGTTTTGCCGCGGCATCGGCCCGTTCCGCTGGGCAGCACTTTCCGGCGATCCCGAGGATATCTACAGAACCGACGCCAAGGTGCGCGAGCTGACCCCTGGTAACACCCATCTGCACAACTGGCTCGACATGGCGCGTGAGCGCATCGCCTTCCAAGGGTTGCCGGCCCGCATCTGCTGGGTTGGCCTTGGCGACCGCCACCGGCTCGGCCTCGCCTTCAACGAGATGGTCGCCAGCGGCGAACTGAAGGCACCGGTGGTCATCGGCCGCGACCACCTCGATTCCGGCTCGGTCGCCTCGCCGAACCGCGAGACGGAGGCGATGAAGGACGGCTCCGATGCCGTCTCCGACTGGCCGCTGCTCAACGCCTTGCTCAACACCGCGTCCGGTGCCACCTGGGTGTCGCTGCACCATGGCGGCGGCGTCGGCATGGGCTTTTCGCAGCATGCCGGCATGGTTATCGTCGCAGACGGCACGCGTGAGGCGGCCAAGCGCCTTGAGCGGGTTCTGTGGAACGATCCGGCGACGGGCGTCATGCGTCACGCCGACGCCGGCTACGACATCGCGATCGAGTGCGCCAGGGAGAACCAGCTCAACCTGCCCGGCATATTGGGCTGAGCCGCGCCTTGCGCATCCTTCGGGCCTCGGAATACCGGTCGATGCCGTGGAAGAACGGCGGCGGCGTGACGACGGAGATTGCCGTCTCGCCGGCAGGTGCTGGGCTCGACGATTTCGACTGGCGCGTCTCGATGGCGCTGGTCGAGGGCGGCGGCCCGTTTTCCGGCTTTCCCGGCGTCGACCGGACTTTGGCCTTGCTGGAAGGCGAGGGCATGGTCCTCGATATCGCCGGCCGGCCGCCGGTCGAAATCACCAAGGCTTCCGCACCGCTTGCCTTTCCGGCCGACGTGCCAACGCAAGCGACGCTGATCGCCGGTCCGATCACCGACCTCAACGTCATGACCCGCCGGACCCGGGCGATCCACCAGATCGAGCGCCTGTTGATTTCGGCTCCGACGAAAATCCGGTTTGGAGCCGATGAAACACTCATCCTGTCCCTCGACGGCGAGCTTAGGGTGGCCGGCGCCGCGCCCGTGCAACTGGGGCCGCTCGATGCGCTGTTGCTCGGGCCGCAAGCGCCGGAACTGCGCCTTGATCCCGTCCGGCCGGCGATGCTGTTCGTGATCCGCATCGATCGCATTGCCGGCAACGATTAACGCCTGTTTCCAAACATGATCGAGACGCCGGTCAAATATTGCGTAAGCTGGTCCCTGCATCACGAAAAAGCCTGAATCTTCCGCCGATCAGAAGCCGAAACGATGCTCGGAGGCGCTCGCCTGGAAGTTGTCGAAAGACGACACCTTGTCGTGGTGCGGAAACAAACATTCGGCCAAGTGTTGCGATGCAACCAATTGCATTTGGACCGGTTTTAGGGACATTGCCGTGGCGGTGACGCCGCACTGCGTCCCCAACACGGAACCTTAGATGAATATCCAGACCAATCTCGCACAGATCGAAAAGACGAGCGCCAGCTTCCCGGCTGTCACCGACGAGCCGATACGCTCCCATTTCCTGACGGAAGATCGGCTGCGCGCGTTGGGCGCAGCCCTTGCCAATGGCGATGCCAAGGATTTGTTCGGGCTGACGCCTTTCGATTTTCAGGCGCGCATCCGCGACAGCGCCAGGAAGATTCTCGATGTCTACCGTTCCACCAACGCTGCCCAGGCGAGGGGCGAAACGATCACGCCCGCGGCACAGTGGCTGCTCGACAACAACTACCTGGTCGAGGAGACCATTTTCCAGGTCAAGCGCGACCTGCCGCGCCGCTTCTATCGCCAGTTGCCGACGCTGAAACTGTCCGACGGATCCAGCGTGCCGCGCGCGTTGGCGGTCGCATGGACCTATGTCGCGCATTCCGACAGTTCCGTCTCGTCGGCCATGTTCAAGGCGATCGTCGAAGGCTTCCAGTCCGTCGAGCCGCTGAAGATCGGCGAACTATGGGCGCTGCCGTCGCTGCTGCGCTTTGTCCTGATCGAGAATCTTCGCCGGATCGCGGTGCGCGTCAATCGCACGCGGGAGTTGCGCCAGATCGCCAACGAGGTCGCCGACCGTGTGCTGGCGACGGACGACAG
Organism: Mesorhizobium sp. M0983; assembly: GCF_040318975.1. Taxonomy (NCBI): domain Bacteria; kingdom Pseudomonadati; phylum Pseudomonadota; class Alphaproteobacteria; order Hyphomicrobiales; family Phyllobacteriaceae; genus Mesorhizobium; species Mesorhizobium sp. M0983. Next base: position 20,882 of record NZ_JAMYNH010000011.1, read on the forward strand.
CGCCGACCGGCAGACGATACTTTCCGGCTACAGCGCCCATGCGCAGGACACCACCTTCGCAACCCAGTTGCTCTACCGGCTGCGCGACGGCTCGCAAAATGCCGGCAGGGCGCTGGAATGGCTGGAGGGCGAGCTGGAAAGGACGGGCTCCGACGCCGAGGAAATCATCCTCAGCGAGCACCGCACGCTGTCCAGCGGCAATGTGACCACCGGCAACATCATCCGCGGCCTGCGCCTCATCAATGACATCGACTGGACGGTGTGGTTCGAGGGCGTCAGCCGCATCGACACTTTGCTGCGCGAGCGCACCGATTTCGCGGCGCTCGATTTCTTTTCGCGCGACCAATACCGGACTGCGATCGAGGAGCTGGCACGCCGTTCCGATCTTTCCGAATTTCGCGTTGCCGAACGGGCGATTGAACTCGCCGGCCATGCTGCCGATGCGCCGGGCTCCGAAACCGGTCCGATCGCTCACACCGACGTCGGCTTCTTTCTGGTCGGTCCGCGCCGGATGGAACTGGAGCGGTCGATCGGCTACCGGCCTACCATCGGCAAGACGATCAACCGGACGTTCCGCAAGACCGGATGGCTGGGCATCGTCGTGCCGGTGTTTGCGCTGACGGTCCTGCTTCTGGTCGTCTCCGGCAATGCGCTCGCCAATCTCGGACTGTCAGTGCCGTCGATCGTCCTGATGCTGGCCCTGTTCGCGGTGCCGGCCAGCGAAGGCGCGCTCGCATTCTTCAACACCGTCGTCTCGCTGTTTTTGAAGCCGACGCGTCTCATCGGCTATGATTTCAGGCATGGTGTACCGCCCGAGGCACGGACGCTGGTGGTGGTGCCGTCGCTGATCGGCTCGCGCGACGACGTCGAGGAGAACATCCGCAACATCGAAGTGCATCACCTCGCCAACACGGCGGGCGAGATCCATTTCGCGCTGCTTTCCGACTGGCCGGACTCGAAGACCGAGATCGATACGGCGGATGTCGAAATCCTCGAATTCGCCCGCGCCGAAATCGCCCGACTGAACGCCCGCTATCCCTCGGATGGCGCGCCGCGCTTTTATCTGCTGCATCGGCGCCGGCTCTACAACGCCTCGCAAGGCGTCTGGATGGGCTGGGAGCGCAAGCGCGGCAAGCTGCACGAATTGAACCTCTTGCTGCGCGGCGACAGCGACACCACCTTCCTGCCGTTGGAAGTGCCCTTGCCGGAGAGCGTCGTCCACGTCATGACGCTGGACGCCGACACCCGCACAACCCGCGACGCCGTCGCCGCGCTGGCCGGCAAGCTTTGCCACCCGCTCAACCGTCCGCATTTCGACGCGGCCCGGCGCGAAGTCACGGCAGGCTATTCTATCCTGCAGCCGCGCATCACCGCGTCGCTGACCAGTGGCGACGAGGCGTCGTTCTTCCAGCGTGTCTTTTCCGCCAATCGCGGGCTCGACCCGTACGTCTTTGCCGTGTCGGACCTCTACCAGGACATCTTCGGCGACGGTTCCTTCACCGGCAAGGGTCTCTACCATGTCGACGCCTTCGAGGCGGCGCTGAAGGGCCGCATCGAGGAAAACACCATCCTCAGCCACGATCTGCTCGAAGGCGCGCTGGCGCGATCGGCCTTGGTCACCGACGTCGAACTGGTCGAGGATTATCCGACCCGCTATTCGGTCGACGCATCGCGCCACCATCGCTGGGCACGCGGCGACTGGCAGCTTCTGGGCTTCATCCTCGGCCCGCGCTCAAACGTGCCGGCGCTGTCGCGTTGGAAGATGGTGGACAATCTGCGCCGCTCGGTGACGCCGATCTTCTGGGTGATGGCCGCGATCGCCGGCTGGACGCTGCTGCCATTCACGCAGGCGGCGCAATGGCAGGCGCTGCTGATCCTCACGCTGTTCATGGCGCCCACTTTCGACATCGTCAACGCCATCCTGCCGAAGAGCGGCGACCAGACGCCGCGCGGCCATTTCTCGGCATTGGCGCGCGACGTTGCCTTCGGTACCGCCTTGGTGGCGCTGAAGATCGTGCTGATGGCGCATCTTGCCTGGATGATGGGCGACGCGATCATCCGCACGCTCTACCGCCTGTTCGTCAGCCGCCAGAACCTGCTCGAATGGCGCACCGCCTCGCAGGCACACAAGGGCGGCGACAACGATCTCGGCTCCTATTACAGCATCATGTACGGCGCGGTGATCATCGGCGTCGTCGGCCTCGCTGTGCCGGTGCTGGCCGATTCCACCGGCGCCTTCGTCGCCTTCTTCTTTGCCTTGTTCTGGATCGGCTCGCCCGCCATCGCCTGCTGGATCAGCCGTTCGGCCGAAACCGAGGATCGCCTGCGCATATCGGCCGCCGATATCCACGCGCTGCGCACCGTGGCGCGGCGAACGTGGCACTATTTCGAGACCTTCGTGACGGCCGAGCATCACCATCTGCCGCCGGACAATTTCCAGGAAAGCCCGGCCCCCGTGGTGGCGCCCCGCACCTCGCCGACCAATATCGGCGTCTACCTGCTGTCCGTGATTTCGGCACGCGATTTCGGCTGGATCAGCCTCTCCGACGCCGTCAACCGCATCGACGCGACCATGTCGACCATCGAGAGCATGCCGCGCGATCGCGGCCATCTCTTCAACTGGTACGACACCACGACGTTGAAGCCGCTCTATCCGCTGTACATTTCTGCCGTCGACAGCGGCAATCTCGCCGGCCATCTGGTGGCCGTGGCCGCTGCCTGCGCCGAATGGGCGGAAGCGCCGTCGGTGCATGTGCAGGGCGACTTCGAAGGCATCCTCGACACCGTCACCATCCTCGACGAAAGCCTTGAGGAGTTGCCCGACGACCGCCGTCAATTGCGGCCCTTGCGCCAGCGGCTCGCCGACCGTCTCGACGGCATGCGGCGGGCGGTGGAATTGATCAAGGCGCAGCCGGAGATGGCGTCGATCCGCACTATCAACCTGGCCGTCCTGGCCGGCGAGATACGCAAGCTCGCGACAGCCATCCACACCGAGGCCGCATCGACCCAGAGCGACACCATCGCCGATTGGGCGGCCAGGCTCGAAGCCACCTGCGAGGCGCATGTCCACGACGCGCACAGCGACGAAAACGCCGTCGCGGCATTGCGGGCTAAGCTTCTGACCTTGCGCGAGCGCACGCGCCGTTTCGCCTTCGAGATGGATTTCTCGTTCCTGATGCGGCCCGAACGCAAGCTCTTGTCGATCGGTTACCGGGTCGAAGAGCATCAGCTCGACGAAAGCTGCTACGACCTTTTGGCCTCCGAAGCGCGGCTGACCAGCCTGTTCGCCATCGCCAAGGGCGATTTGCCGACCGAGCACTGGTTCCGGCTCGGCCGGCCGATCGTCGAGATCGGCTTCCAGGGCGCGCTGATGTCCTGGTCCGGCTCGATGTTCGAGTATCTGATGCCGCCGCTGGTGATGAAGGAGCCGCAAGGCAGCATTCTCAACCAGACCAGCAAGCTCATCATCAAGCGCCAGATCCAGTATGGCCGGTCGAAGAACGTTCCCTGGGGGATTTCGGAAGCGGCCTACAACGCCCGCGACCGCGAACTGACCTATCAGTACACCAATTTCGGCGTGCCCGGGCTCGGGCTGAAGCGCGGCCTTGGCCAAAACACGGTGATCGCGCCCTACGCGACCGTGCTGGCAGCGCAGTTCACGCCGCATGAATCCGTGCAGAACTTGGCCAGGCTGAGGCGGCTGGGCGCACTGGGCCGGCATGGCTTTTACGACGCGGTGGATTTCACGCCGCAACGCGTCCCCGAGGGTACCGACCACGCCGTCGTGCTGAACTACATGGCCCACCACTCGGGCATGTCGATCGCCGCCGTTGCCGATGCGATCTTCGAAGGGCGCCTGCGCGACCGCTTCCACAGCGATCCGGTGATCGAGTCGGCCGAATTGCTCTTGCAGGAAAGGGCGCCGCGCGACATCCCGACGGCGACCGTCAGGACCGAGGCCGACGAGCGCTCCAAGGACGAGACCGAGCTCGAGAGCCCGGATACACGCATCGTGCTCGATCCGCTCAGGGCGCTGCGCTCGACCAGTGTCATGTCCAACGGCCGCTACTCGGTCATGGCTACCGCCACTGGCTCGGGCTACAGCCGCTGGGGCGAACTTGCCGTCACGCGCTGGCAGCCGGATCCGACCGAGGACCGCCTTGGTTCCTACATTTTCCTGCGCGACGCCAGCAATGGCGACTGGTGGTCGGCCACCGCCGAGCCGAAGCGCGCCACCGACGAGCGTGTGCAGACGCTGTTTTCCGACGACAAGGCGAGCTTCGTCAAATCGATTGGGTCGCTGCGTTCGGAGGTCGAGTGCATCGTCATCTCGGAAGGCAATGGCGAGGGCCGGCGGGTAACGCTCTACAATGACGGCGCCGCCGACCGGCACATCGAAGTGACTTCGTATGCCGAACTGGTGCTGGGCTCCGAGCCCTCGGACAATGCGCATCCGGCCTTTTCGAAGATGTTCGTGGAAACCGAGATTGCACCGAACAACGGCGCGATTTTCGCCACCAGGCGCAAGCGCGAAAAGGACGAACCCGATGTCACCATGGTGCATTTCGTCACCGATCCGTCTGGATCGGCGCGTGATGCCGAGGCGGAAACCGACAGACGCTCCTTCATCGGCCGCGGCCGCACCATCACGGACGCGGCTGCCTTTGATCCCGGCGCCAAGCTTGGCGGCCATTCCGGCTTCACCCTGGATCCGATCGCCTCGCTTCGCCGGCAGGTGCGCGTGCCGGCCAACAAGAAGATTTCGCTGACGTTCTGGACCGTCGTCGGCGCCGATCGCGCCGAATTGGATGCCGCTATCGCACGGCTCGACCATCCCGAAAGCTTCTCCCGCCAGGCGATGCTCGCCTGGACGCGCTCGCAGGTGCAGACCCGTCACCTCGGCCTCAGCCTGTCCGACGCCGCCAATGTGCAGAAGCTGGCGCGCTACCTGATCTATCCCGATCCGTTCCTGCGCCTGCCCGGCGAATCCATCGCCTCCGGGCTCGGCAGGCAGTCCAGCCTGTGGCCGACCAGCATATCCGGCGATTTTCCCATTTTCCTGGTCAGGATCGCCGATGTCGCCGATCTGGAGATCGTCGCCCAGGCGCTTCGCTTCCAGGAATACATGCGCGCCCGCGGCATGATGATCGATTTTGTCGTCGTCAACGAGCAGGCTTCGTCATACGTGCAGGACTTGCAGCGCGCGGTCGAGACGCTGTGCGAAAACAGCCGGTTGCGCGGCAAGGAGCTTGGACCCCGCCAGCACATCTTCGCGGTGCGCCGCGATCTGATGGAGGAAACGACCTACAGGACTTTGCTCGCCGTCGCCCGGGTGGTGCTGCATACGCGTAACGGCACCATCTTCGACCAGATCGAGCGCGCCGAGGCCGCGGCACTGCAGGCGCGAGACGCCGCCCTCCAGCCGGCAGACCTTGCAGCGCTTCGCGAGCCGTCCTTGCCGGTGCCGACGGCGCAAGCGTTTGCCGCCCAGGCACTGGTCGAGGCCCGCGTCGACGGCAGCGGGCTCGACCAATGGAACGGTTTCGGCGGCTTCGACGGCGGCGGACGCCACTACGTCGTGCGTCTTGCCGGCCGGCGCACGACGCCGCAACCGTGGATCAACGTCATCTCCAACCCATCGTTCGGGTTCCACATATCGGCTGAAGGCGCTGCCTTCACCTGGAGCCGCAACAGCCGCGACTATCAGTTGACGCCGTGGTCGAACGATCCGGTCACCAACCGGCCGGGCGAGGGCATCTATATCTACGATCATGCCAGTGGCAAAGCGTTCTCGCCGCTGGCTGCCGTGGTGCGTGACCCGACAATGACTTACGAAACCTGGCACGGGCAGGGTTTTTCGACGTTCCGTTCAAAACGCGGGCCGCTGTCGATGGACCTGACCCATGTCGTCGATCCCGTCGATCCGGTGAAGATATCGCGGCTGCGCATCCAGAATTCGGGTTCGGCGCCGATGCGGCTACGCGTCTACGCCTATGCTGAATGGGTTCTTGGCGGCCATCGTTCGCGCACCGCGGCAAGCATCGTTCCGTCCCGGGATGCCGCGACCGGCGCTCTGCTGGCGCAAAATCCCTATGGGCTCGATTTTGGCGAACGGATCGCCTTTCTGGCCGCCGACGGTGCGGTGCATTCGGTCACCGCCGACCGCGGCGAATTCATCGGCAGGCTGGGCTCCAGCGAGTTTCCGCATGCCGTGCTGAGCGGCGCCGGCCTGTCGGGCCGTGTCGAGGCCGGCGACGATCCCTGCGCGGCCATCGCACGCGACATCGACATCGCTGCCGGTGGCGACGTCACGCTGCTCTGGCTGCTCGGCGACGCGGCCTCGCCCGAGGAGGCCAGCGCGCTGGTGCAGACCCATCGCTCCAGGGATTTCGATCAGCGGCTGGCCGACAACGAGCGCACATGGCGCGGCTTTCTTGACACCATCCAGGTCGAGACGCCGGACAAGGCACTCGACGCCATGGTCAATCACTGGCTGCCCTATCAGAGCCTGGCCTGCCGCATCCGTGCCCGCTCTGCGTTCTATCAGGCAAGCGGTGCCTTCGGCTTCCGCGATCAACTGCAGGACACCTTGGCCTTGCTGGCGCATGACCCCAAGTTGGCGCGTGACCAGATCCTCAATGCGGCGCGGCGGCAATTTCCCGAAGGCGACGTGCAGCATTGGTGGCTGCCGCGCACAGAGGCAGGCGTTCGCACCATGATCTCGGACGACGTGGTCTGGCTGGCCCACGCCACGGCGCGTTACCTGCTGGTGACGGGCGATACCGCGATCCTGAAGGAGCAATTGCCTTTCATCGAGGGGCAGGCGCTGGGCGAAGGCGAGCACGATGCTTTCTTCATCCCGGAAATCTCGAAGAAGACAGCCTCGCTCTATGACCATTGCGCGCGGGCGCTCGATCTTGCCGTCAAGCGCAGCAGCCCAGCCGGGCTGCCGCTGATCCTCGGCGGCGACTGGAACGACGGCATGAACCGCGTCGGCGAGCACGGCAAGGGCGAGAGCGTGTGGCTGGGCTGGTTCCTGCTGAAGACGCTGGGCGACTTTGCCGCTGTCGCCAAGGCGCAGAGCGATGCCAAGCGCGCGCAGGCCTGGGCAAAGCACGCCGAGATGCTGAAGCGGGCGCTGGAAAGCACCGCCTGGGATGGCGAGTGGTATCGGCGCGGCAGCTTCGACGACGGCACGCCGCTCGGCTCGCGCAAATCGGACGAGTGCAAGATCGACTCGATCGCCCAGTCCTGGAGCGTGCTTTCGGGCGAGGGCGACCCGGCGCGGTCGACGACGGCAATGGGGCAGGCGCTGAAAACGCTCGTCGACGACGAGCTCAAGATCGTCAAGCTGTTCACCCCGCCGTTCTCGAGGACGGAAAAGGACCCGGGCTACATCAAGAGCTATCCGCCGGGGGTCCGTGAAAACGGCGGCCAATACACGCACGCGGCGACATGGTTCGTCATTGCGCTCGCCGAGATGGGTCGCACCGACGATGCCTACCGTTGCCTTTCGATGCTCAATCCGGTCAACCATGCACTCGATGAAGCCGCGGCAGAGCGCTACCGGGTGGAACCCTACGTCGTCGCGGCCGACGTTTATTCCGGGCAGGACAAGGGCGGCCGCGGCGGCTGGACCTGGTATACCGGTTCGGCGGGCTGGCTTTATCGCGCGGCGGTCGAGAGCATTCTCGGCATCGAGCGTCGCGGACAGCGCATTCAATTCACGCCGAGACTTCCCAGCCATTGGGACGGTTATTCGGCGACCCTGAAGATGCTGGGCGCCGAGATCAAGGTACGCGTCGTCCGCGACAAAAAGGCTCGGGCCATCTCACTTGAAGTGAATGGCACGAAGACCAAATCTTCGTCCTTCGAGCCAAAAGCCGGAGACAACGCCGAGGTGATCGTCAGAATACCGGCCTAGATTCAAGGCCTTGGAGCGTCCCTTGCGCTTCCCCAGGGAACGCACGGGCACTCCAAGTGCCTCTACCGGTTATATTTGCGTTTGACCTTGCTGAATGCCTGCACACGACTTTAGACGTCGTGCCCGGGGTCTTGCTGATTAAAATTGTGGCAGTGCTTTCCAGCTGCCATGATTTTGCCGCAACGCTGACATTTCACCTTTTATCTCAAACTGTTAGACGATCACGGCAAATTTCGAAGCGTCGTCATCTTTTGTTCGCGGAATGGGAACGGAAGAGGTAGACGAGCATTGTTTTGCGACGCGTCAACCGATACGAGTCAAAAAATGACGCACTGCACCATAAATAATTGGCGGAGTAGCTGAAGTGTCACTTCTGCAAATCTACTGGCGAGCCCTTGGTTATCTCGCTGCCGACAGGAAACGCGTTGCGTTTATCTGCGGGGCGAATGTCGCGCTTGCCATTATCGCCATTCTCGAGCCGATCATGTTCGGCCGGGTGATCGATGCCATTTCGGACCGCGGCTCGGTATTTTCGACGCTGGCAATGTGGGCCGGCCTCGGCGCGTTCAACATCATCGCCTTCGTGCTGGTGGCGCGCGGCGCCGATCGCTTTGCCCACCAGCGGCGTAGCGAGGTTCTTTGCCAGTCGTTCGAGCGCGTGATCACCATGCCGCTTGCCTGGCATCATCAGCGCGGCACCTCCAATTCCCTGCACACGCTCCTGCGCGCGGTCGAGACCCTGTTCAGCCTCTGGCTCGAATTCATGCGGCAGCATCTGTCGACCGCGGTCGCGCTGGTTTTGCTGGTGCCGACGGCGCTCAGCATGGATATCCGCATGTCGATGGTGCTGCTGGCGCTTGGCGCACTCTATGTCGGCATCGGACGGCTGGTGATGCGGCGCACCAAGGAAGGCCAGGCGGCCGTAGAGCGGCATTACCACAAGGTGTTTGCGCATGTGACCGACTCGGTCAGCAACGTCGCCGTCCTGCAGAGCTACAACCGCATCGGCCACGAGACCGAGGCGCTCAAGCGCTACGTCAAGAACCTGCTCGACGCGCAGAACCCGGTGCTCGACTGGTGGGCGATGGCCAACGCGCTGCACCGGCTGTCCTCGACGATTTCGATGATGGTGGTGCTCTTGATTGGCGCCTATCTGGTGACGCACGGCCAGTTGCGCATCGGCGACGTCATCGCCTTTACCGGCTTTGCCACGCTGCTGATTGCCCGGCTCGACCAGATGTCGGCTTTCGCCAACCAGATTTCCGAGGCACGCGCCAAGCTCGAGGAATTCTATCATCTCGAGGACTCCGCTTCCGATGCCGCCGAGCCCGACGGGCTGCGCGACCTCGTCAACGTCACGGGTCATGTGCGTTTCGAGAATGTCTGCTTCGAGTTCGGCAATTCCGGGCAGGGCGTCGACGACGCGTCGTTCGAGGTCCAGGCCGGCCAGACCGTCGCCATCGTCGGCCCGACGGGCGCCGGCAAGACGACGCTCATCAACCTTCTGCAGCGCGTCTTCACGCCGTCCGGCGGCCGTATCCTGATCGATGGCATCGACACCCGCACGGTGACCCGCAAGTCGCTGCGCCATTCGATCGCCACCGTGTTCCAGGATGCCGGCCTGCTCAACCGCTCGATCGAGGACAACATCCGCGTCGGCCGTGCGGAGGCGACCTATGACGAGGTCCATGCCGCTGCCAACGCCGCCGCCGCGCAGGATTTCATCCTGTCGAAGAGCGAAGGCTACGACACGGTCGTCGGCGAACGCGGCGGACAGCTGTCCGGTGGCGAGCGCCAGCGCATCGCGATTGCCCGCGCCGTGCTGAAGGACGCGCCCATCCTGGTTCTCGACGAGGCGACCAGCGCGCTCGACGTCGAGACGGAAGACCGCGTCAAGGACGCCATCGACGAATTGCGGCGCGGCCGCACCACCTTCATCATCGCCCACCGCCTGACCACCGTTCGCGATGCCGATCTGGTCGTGTTCATGGACAAGGGCCGGGTGGTCGAGATGGGCGGGTTCACCGAACTGTCGCTGCGCAACGGCCGCTTCGCCAGCCTGCTGCGTGCCGGCGGCCTGCTCAACGACGAGGAGGTTCGCCGCCTCAGCCATCCGGTGAACGAAGCCGCCTGAGTGGCACGCCTTGCCTTCTCCCCTTGTGAGGCCTTTGCACAGAATCGGATTGGTGATTCTGTGGCGTGGTCGCTACGGGAGATTCGCGGATGGTTGATCGTGTGCTTGGTCAATTGAGCTTGGCGGACGGCCTTGCGGTGTCGGATGAGACGATCTTCGATCTTGTTGCGAAGGAGATCGACTGGGGTCCGATCGACGGGCTTTTGGGCGCACGCAGCGGAGCCGGGCCGGGCACGGCCAGCTATCCGGCGCCAGTGCTGATGCGCTGCCTTTTGTTGGGCGCATGGCATGGGCTGAGCGATCCAGCGCTTGAGGCACAGATCCGCGACCGGCTGTCGTTCCGCCGCTTTGCCGGCTTCAGCCTTTCGGACCGCACGCCCGACCATTCGACGCTGTGGCGCTTCCGCGAGGAACTGACGCGCGAGCGGCTGATCGACAAGGTGTTCGAGGAGATCAACCGCCAGCTTGAGGACAAGGGCCTGATCGTCAAGCGCGGCACGCTGGTCGATGCCTCGTTCCTGCAAGCTCGCGGCCGCCCGCCGAAACAGCCCAAGAAGGGCCACCAGGGCCCGGTCAAGCCATCGGCGGACAAGGATGCGCGCTGGGGCAAGAAGGGCAAGAAGAGCACCTTCGGCTACAAGATGCACATCGGCGTCGACCAGGATCATACGCTGATCCGGCGCGTCGAGGTGAGCGACGCTTCGGTCACCGACACCGAGCCGGCCGACGCACTGATCAGCGGCGATGAAAGGGCGGTCTATGGCGATCAGGCTTATTATACCCACGCCAGACATGCCCGGCTGGTCGAGGCAGGCATCAAGGACCGCCTGATGCGGCGGCCCAACAAACATCATCCCGAGTTGCCGCCGCGCCAGAAGCGGCGCAACCAGCTGATCGCCAAGGTGCGGGCGGCGGTCGAGCGACCCTTCGCCGTGTTCAAGGAGAGCTATGCCATGCGGCGCCTGCGCTTCTTCAACCTCGCCGCCAACCGAACGCAGTGCATGCTGGCGGCCTGCGCCTACAACCTGCGCCGCATGGTCAGCACCCTCCATCCGCCTGGCGAGAAGCCGGCATAAGCAGGAGTCCGTCCGTAATCGGCCGGATGAGCCGATTATCCTGAAAAATGCCGCGCTGAACGGCCAAGCAGCGCTCTCCGACGCTCAAAAAAGCATATATGCCTCAAATCGCATATCTATACGCCTTCTCTGCAAAGGCCTCCTTGTGGGAGAAGGTGGCCTCGCGAAGCGAGGTCGGATGAGGGGTGCTCCAGCTTGGCGCAAATCTTCATCCAAAATCCGGACTTCGGCGCCCGGCAGATAGGATCATTGGCGCCTCACTCCGTTCAGCACCCCTCATCCGGCTCGGCGCTACGCCCACCTTCTCCCACAGGGGAGATGGGGAGACCGCGTCACCGCCACGGCTGCAAGCTCTCATCGCGGACGTAGGCGAATTGTGTCGCAGACGGCGTCCAGATCCCGCATCTCCAGCTTGGCGCAAATCTGCATCCAAAAATGGAGATGTAGGCGCACTGCAGATCAGGATGTGAATCCGTAAATCGGGATTGACCGGAAGGGCCTCGGTCTGCGTTCAGGGCGCAAGCTCGCAAAAGCGGACAATGTAACAAGGCAGCCCCTACGCGCGGCCTCGCGGAGTTGGCCATCGCGCAGCCTCGCCGAATTGGCCATCGCGCTATCACGACCTCTGATCGGGAGCGGCGCCCAGCAATGAAATAGGTCAAGACCGATGTCGATTTCGGGGAGGCTCATTCGTCTCACGATAGGAAGCCGAAGAAATTCGCCCAGGCAAGGAAACGGATGCGATGACAATCACTATCACAGCATTTGAACGATCGCCCGATGGCGGCAAGGGACTGGCGCGCGATACGCGCGTTCGCTGGGCGCTCGAAGAAGTGGGTCAGCCTTATGAGGTTCGTCTTGTTTCCTTCGCAGGGATGAAGGCGCCTGACCATCTGGCGATCCATCCCTTCGGCCAGATCCCCACCTATGAGGAAGGTTCTCTCTCGCTGTTCGAGACCGGCTCGATCGTCTTTCATCTTGCCGAGCAGCATGCGGGCCTGCTCCCGAAGGATCGCGATGCCCGCGCACGCGCGATCACGTGGATGTTTGCCGCACTTAACACCGTCGAGCCGCCGATCCTGGAATTAACGACGGCAAGAATATTCGAAAGTGACAAGCCTTGGAGCGAGGAGCGCTTGCCGTTGGTAAAGGACCGTGTTCGCGCTCGGCTGGACAAACTCTCGGCTCACTTAGGCGTCGCCGACTGGCTCGATGATGCGTTCAGCGCGGGCGATCTATTGATGGTATCGGTGCTGCTGCGACTAAGAATGTCAGGCATTTTGGACGAATATCAAAACGTGGCTGCCTATGTTGCGCGCGGGGAAGCACGGCCCGCCTATATCCGGGCTTTCGCCTCGCAATTTGCGATCAACGCCCCATCAACCAACAGCCCACAGCAGGTTTGAAGTCTGCCGCCGAGCGTTTGACCAATCCTCGACGCTTCCAGCTTGACCGCTTTTGGCGTCAACTTCGGCGCGATCAAACACCCCGATCGGGTTGTTTACCGACTGGCGGCTTTCATATTGCGATGAGTACTGATTCAGGCTCGACATGAGCCGTCATCCGACTCGGAGCCCACGCGCCGATCCACCTTCTCCCACAAAGGGAAGAAGGAGAGACCGCCGGCGCCGTGGTTGCCGCAACTCCGCCGGCGGTCTATGTAAAGCCGCATGAGCGACACGACTTCACGCCTCTCCGGCTGGATGGACCTTGCCAACCCGACGCGGTTCGTCGGGCTGGTCGACAAGGTAGTGCCGTGGTTGGCGAGCGTGGCCGCCATCATCCTCACTGTCGGTCTCTATATGAGCTTCACGGCGCCTGAGGATTTCCAGCAAGGCATCACCGTGCGCATGATGTATATCCACGTGCCTTTCGCCTGGCTTGCCATGATGTGCTACACGCTGATGGCGATCTCGGCGTTGGGCACGCTGGTCTGGCGCCATCCGCTGGCCGACGTGGCGCTGAAATCGGCGGCGCCCATCGGTGCCGTCTTCACCGCCCTTGCGCTGATCACCGGTTCAATCTGGGGCAAGCCGATGTGGGGCACCTGGTGGGTGTGGGACGCGCGGCTGACCTCGGTCTTCATCCTGTTCCTGATGTATCTCGGCATCATCGCGCTGACCCGAGCGCTCGACGATGCCGGGCGCGCCGCCTGGGCCGCCGCCATCATCACCCTGGTCGGCTTCATCAACATTCCGATCATCAAATTTTCGGTCGACTGGTGGAACACGCTGCATCAGCCGGCTTCGGTGTTCCGGCTTGGCGGGCCGACCATCGATCCAAGCCTGTTGTGGCCCTTGCTGGTGATGGCACTCGGCTTCACCGTGCTGTTCTTCGCGCTGCATCTGATGGCAATGCGCACCGAGATCCGCCGCCGCCGTGTCATTTCGATGCGCCGCGTCGCGGCAAGGCAAGCTGAACGGCAACCCGGCTGATCTTATCCGTCGAGTTTCTTCCCACCCCCCTCTGTCCTGCCGGACATCTCCCCGCAAGGGGGGAGATCGGATGTTGCTTCTGCTTTCGCCAATTACCAACGTATCAAAGTGGGTGCGGGCGGCGGAGCTGCCAATCTCCCCCCTTGCGGGGGAGATGTCCGGCAGGACAGAGGGGGTGCTGTCCCTCCGGCGTCCGGAAAATTCTATACATTAAAGCCTCCGCACGCGCTCCGGGCTGGTTCACCCCATACGCCCGCGCGCCTTGACCGGCAGCGTCTCGATCACTTTCTCGCCTTCAATCAGATGCACCTCGTCGAACAGATTGGTGACGACGCAGCAATGGTCGGGCACGACGCGCACGCGCTCGCCGATGCCAAGCTCGGCGCCGCCCGAAAGCGTGACATTGCCGTGCTCTTCGCTGAGGCTGGTCACCCTTGCGCCTGAAATGCCCAGCAGCTCGCCGAAATCGGCGAGCCCCAGCGTGTCGCTGGACAGCGCCTTGCTGCCGGCGTCGAGGATGGCGCGTGTCGGCGTTGGACGGCTGACCACCGTCGACAGCACCGTCAGCGCGCAATCGTCGAGGCTGCCGACGCCTTTGGCGACTTGGTAGCGGTCGAGATAGATGTAGGTGCCAGGCCGGTATTCGGTAACGACGGAATGCTCGCCCGAGCGCCACATGTCGGGCGTGCAGCCGCTGGAGATACGCTCGCAGGCAAGGCCGGATGCGGCAAGTGCTTGCTGCGCATCGGCGAGCCACGCCTCGGTCTCTGCGGCGCGGCCCGCCCCCGGGTAGGTCATCAAGCCGCCGAAGACGAGCCCCCGGACCTTGTCGATCTCGCTCGCCAGCGCGACTGCCTCGCCGGCCGACTGCACACCGCAGCGGCCCATGCCGGTGTCGCATTCGACCAGCACCGGCAGGCGGTGGCCGGGATCGGTAAAGGGTGGCGGCAAGTCCCATCAGCGTGTCCATGCTGTCCGTTGTCACCGACAGTGTTACGCGGCCGTGCAGCGCCTTGAGGCGCTCCAGCTTCGCCCGCCCGAGGATATTGTAGGGCAGAAAGATGTCGGTCAGGCCGGCGTCGGCCATGATTTCGGCCTCGCCGATCTTCTGGCAGGTGATGCCGACGGCGCCGGCCGCGATCTGCTTTTTTGCCCAGTAGGGCAGTTTGTGGGTCTTGATGTGCGGCCGGAGTTTCAGCCCGTGCCGGTCGGCATGGGCCTGCGCCCGCGCGATGTTGGCTTCGGCGCGGCCGGCATCGATCAGGATCGCCGGCGTATCGAGGTCGTCTATGCTGCGCATGGTCTCACCATCGGAAAATTGGTTGACCTTATGGCCCTGATCGGACCGCATGTCATGGGGCCAGCGACAGCAGTTTGCATCGACACCGAATTGACGTTCGGCTATTGCGTTAGCGCTCGCAAAGCGACGGGAAGGAACCACGATCATGAAACGCTCCGCCATCAACGACATCATCCGCGACGCCGACGCCTTCATCCGCTCGTTCGGCTACATCATGCCGCCCTTCGCCTACTGGAGCCCCGAAGAGATGAAGGCGCGCCGGCAGGATTCGTCGGCGATCTTCTCCTCCCGGCTCGGCTGGGACATCACCGATTATGGCCAGGAGAAGTTCGACGAGCTCGGCCTGTTCCTGTTCACCGTCCGCAACGGCCGCTACGAGGACATGAAGAAGGGCATGGGCATGCTCTATGCCGAGAAGATCATGATCTCGCGCAAGGACCAGCTGTCGCCGATGCACCGCCACAACATCAAGGCCGAGGACATCATCAACCGTGGTGGCGGCAAGCTGGTGCTGGAGCTGTTCATGCATGATCGCGATGGCGGCATCGATCCGAAGGCCGAAGTATCGGTGCCTGTCGACGGAACCATCCACAGGCTGCCTGCGGGTGGGCTGCTGAAGCTCGACCCAGGCCAGAGCGTGACGCTGCTGCCGGGCGTCTGGCACGCCTTCTGGGCGGAAGGCAAGGACGTGCTGATCGGCGAGGTTTCGACGGTCAACGACGATCTCACCGACAATGTCTTTCGCGAACCAATCGGCCGCTTCGCAGACATCGACGAGGACACAGCACCGCTGCACCTGTTGGTGTCCGACTACGAGAAGTGGGTGGGATAGGGCAGGGTGGCGAGGAACACTTACGCTCGAGAGTGAAGGTCCTCGGCAATCAGCCGCTTCTGTCGCAAGTCGACCCGAGTCGTTGTGCACAGCTGATCCAGCGGCATTTTGACGTGGGCCTCGTCAAGCGGGATTAGCGCGTAGTAATTGCCCTCGCCGGGCTGTGGGATTGGCGCCGGGGCCGACTTGTCATCGTCAGGATCGACTCGTGAGGCGGCAATGATGACGCCTCGGGAATCGTATACCGCGTGAAGCGCTATTGGCATGGCTTGGCTCCTCAGGGAGAACTTATCGCCGCGAATCTTATTTGCATATCGTCTGATACGTTCGTCTGTATTACCTCGGTCTGGCCTGACTCGTCGATGTAGGTATACAGGCTTTCCCAGCGCAAAGTGGCCGTGCGAAGGACGACCGCCGCACGTACCGAGTATCCCCAGTAGGCATCGCCTGTTCCGAGTTTCCAAAACCACACCATTTGGCTGCCAGCTCGTTGGAAAGTGGATTGAGTGACGAAAGTGGCCAAGGAAGTCTCCTTGCAGCTTGATTTCCGTAGAACCTGGAACTCTCGAGGAGTTTTCTTGCAACATCCGCTTGCGACTTCCAGAGGATAGGGAACACGAGCACCCTCGGACGGATAGGCATTTCAACCCCGCGAGACTGAATTTGCGGGAGAAGATGGCACCGGTCAAGCGTCAATCTTCGGTGGCAATGGGCTGCTGCGCACGCTTTTCGTGCATTTCCACTCCTGAGTCTAACGCTGATGCTTGTCGGCCCTGCGGTTGCCCAGCAGCAGCTTGCGTTCGAGATGCGCCCGCAGCTCTCCGTAATACGCCGTCAGGAACGCGCGTGCGTCATGGGCTTGTGGTGCTGCGCCGATCTTGCGTCCGATCGTTTCGGCCACCGTCCGCAACGCGAAATAGTCGTCGCGGCGCAGCACTTCCTCCAGCTTGTGGAGTTCGGCAATTCCGTACGCGTCGAGCTGGGCGTGGCTGAATCGGAACGCACCAGTGCCTGCATCCTGCCGGGCCGACAGATCTTCCAGCAAGGCGCGCTTCGGTGCCTCGACCACCCAGGTCCCCGCCAACAGGTCGCCGATCCGCATGCGGTCTCGATTGAAGAGCGGGAACAACGCAAACAGCAGCGTCCACACCAGTCCGAACACCGTCGTCAGCGTGTCGGCAAGGTCGGTGCCGCTGCGTCCGACGATGATCGACAGCGGCAGGAACACTTCGATCTCGCGCATCAGGTTGCGGGCGATGACCTGGTCGATCGACAGGCCGTCTCCGCTGCGCGATGCGACCCGGATGCCGACGATCCGCTTGCCGGGCGTAGCCGCGCGCCGGCCCGCTTCGAAGACGATGAAATAGGCGTTGCGCAGAAAGAAGATCAGGATGATCCAGACGACGAAGAGCGGCTGAAACCCCTCGCTGCCAAGGCCTCCCGCCCCGAACAGTGCGACGATCGTGATCACGATTGCAGCCACCGCGATGAACACGATGTCGAGGAGGAAGGCGGAGGCCCGCGTGCCGGCGTCGGCCAGCCTTATCCGAAGATCGACGCCCTCGGGCGTGATCAGCGGCCGTATAGCCGCGAAGGCGGCGCGCCTACCGATCGCCATGCCGCACCATCCGGAACAGGTAGAAGTAACCGATCCACAGCGCCAGCATGCCACCGCCAATGGCGTAGCGCGTGACGTCGCTGGTGATGGTCTGCCTGCCAATGCCCTCGAGCAGCCCGGCAAACAGCAGCATGACCGAGACCCCGACCATAGCATTCGCGGCGATGCGTCCGGCACGAGCCGCTGCCGCCATGCGTGTCAATTCGCCGGGAAAGGCGATGCTGGTGCCGATGCGCATGCCGGCCGCGCCGGCCAAAGCGATTGCGAACAATTCGGTGGTGCCGTGGATGGCCAGCCAGCCGCCGAGCTCCATGCCAAGTCCCTTGGACCAATAGACTTGGAACAACGCACCGATCATGCAGCCGTTGAACAGCATCAGCAGCACCGTCGGCACGGCGAAGGCAAAGCCAAGGGCGAAGGCCAGGATTGCGACCTGGACGTTGTGCGTGAACAGATAGGCGGCAAAGCCTGAGAGAAAGCCATTGTCGCCATCATAAAGCATGCTGCGCAGCAGTTCGGCCGAGGCATCTGGACCGCGGCCCCCTGCCAGGCTGGACGGGATGATCGCGTCGAACCAGCTCTTGTCGGATGCCACCAGCCAGGCGCCTGCACTAATGCCGATCACCATCAGCGCGACCGAAACCAATGTCTCGCGCCACAGGTCGCGAATGGCTTCGGGCCAGTCGTGCAGGAAGAAATCGGCGAGGCGCTGCCGCAGCCCGCGACGTGCGCCGTAGAGATAGAAATAACCGCGCAGCGACAGCGCTTCGAGATAGGCGACCAGCGCGTTGTCGAGCGAGGTCGCCCGCGCCACCGAAAGGGAAGACAGCGCCGATCGATAGAGTAGGGGCAGCGACAGCAGCTCCTCTTCGGAAAGCGTGCGCGGCGCACGCTTCTCGACACGCGCCAGCAGTGCCTCGAATGCTTTCCAGTCGGCCTCGCGCTCGCGGCGAAAGCTGGCCAACGACTGGCGTACCGCGTCGCCACGTACCGCACTGCCGGGTACTGGCGCCGTCACAACAGATCCTCCTGCTTGAACTGCAGATAACGCTCGACCAGCGCGGGACCCAGCCGGTTGTGGTTGGCTTCGATGACATGCGCCCCGAGCAGCCGCAGCCGGCCGATGACGACCTGCCTTTCGCGCAAGAGCCCTCCGGCAACGACCGCGCGGGCAACGTCCTCGCCGGAGCGTGGCGGCATGTCGGCCAGGCCCTCCAGTTCGGTATCCTTCATCAGCATGAACAGCACCAGATGCCGTTCGGTGAGCCGGCCCACGGTGCGCAGCATCAATTCGGCACTGATCGGATCGACGAAATCGGTGAAGATGATGACCAGCGAACGGCGGTCGAGCCGCGCCGCCAGCGTCGTCAGCGCCAAGGTGAAGTTTGTCTCCTCGCTGGAATAGTCGATCTCGGCGGCCCGTTTCTGGATCATCGCAAAGCTGGCGGGGCCGCGTACCGCGCCGCTCGAAACGCGCGGCCTTGCATCGAAGCCGAACAGGCTGACCATGTCGCCGCCCTTCAGCGCGATGAATGCCGAGAGCAGGGCGGCCGTCACCGCCCGATCCACCTTCGGCACACCGTCGACCGGCTCGCACATCAGGCGTCCGCTATCGATGGCCAGCACGATATTGTTGTTCTCCTCGATGCGGAACTCGCGCGCCAAAAGCTTGCCGTGGCGGGCGCTGCGCTTCCAGTCGATCATCCGCCGGCCCATGCCCGGCTGGTAATCCTTGAGCGCGTCGAACTCGCGGCCTTGACCGGCGCGGCGCTGCGCATGGCCTTCGGCAAGCGCCGCATGTTGCAGCAGGGTGATCGCCTCGCCGCGGGCGCTGCTGACGTCGGGCAGCACCGCAACCTTGCTTTCCACCGGCAGCACCACCTGGTTCCAGACCAGCCCGAACGGCCCGCGCCAGCGCACCCAGAGACGGTCGAAGCTGGCGACGCCGCGTCGCAGCGCCTGGAAGCGAAGGTCGAGCGACCCGC
The DNA here is from genome assembly GCF_040318975.1 of Mesorhizobium sp. M0983. Classification (NCBI taxonomy): domain Bacteria; kingdom Pseudomonadati; phylum Pseudomonadota; class Alphaproteobacteria; order Hyphomicrobiales; family Phyllobacteriaceae; genus Mesorhizobium; species Mesorhizobium sp. M0983. The sequence continues at coordinate 40,186 of NZ_JAMYNH010000011.1, forward strand.
CTCCGGCCGTCGGCCGCAAAGTCCCACCGCTGCCGTCCACCGGCGCCAGCCGCGCATCGTGGCCGACGCGAGCCTCCGCGGCGCGCGGCCGGCCCGAATGACGGGCTGCAATTTGCACGCTGAACTCGCCGCCGACACCGACCTGCTGCGGCGCATCGATGCTGGCATTCAGCGATGCCCGTCCGCGTCCGGCCGCGGCATCCACCGCCAGGAAGGCAAGCAGCAGGCAACTCCACAGCAATCCCAGATACCAGAATGACGGCAGCGCCAGCGCGACCAGGAAGGCCGGCACCGCGCCGGCCGCTGCTGCCCACACCGCTCGGCCGCTGGGATAGATCAACGTGGTGCTTCCGTCTGGTCGACCAGGTCGGAGACGATCTGCTCGACCAGGCGGCCATCGATCTGGGCGGCAGGCGAAAGGATGACGCGGTGGCGCAGCGCCGGTATCGCCAGCGCCTTGACGTCGTCGGGGATCACATAGGCGCGTCCGTCCAGCGCCGCCCGGGCACGAGCCGCCCGCGCCAGCATGGCGCCCGCGCGCGGGCTGGCCCCCACTTCCAGATCGGCATTTTCGCGCGTAGCCCGAACCAGCGCCGCTATATAGCCGACGACATCGTCGACGAGGGTGACGGAGCCGACGGTTGCAAGTGCCTCCTGCAGCGTCTCGCGGTCCGTCTGCGCCTCGATGCCATATTGCGCGATGTCGTGCGAGGCGGAGCCGCCGCCGTGATGGACGATGATGGCTCGTTCTTCCTCGGGGCCGGGATAGCTGACGCGGTGCTTGAACAGGAAGCGGTCGAGCTGCGCCTCGGGCAGGGGGTAGACGCCCTGGTGCTCGATCGGATTCTGGGTCGCGACGACCATGAAGTTGCGGCCGAGCGAATGCGTGGTGCCGTCGAACGTGACCGCATGTTCCTGCATCGCCTCGAGCAGTGCGGCTTGCGTCTTGGGTGGCGTGCGGTTGATTTCGTCGGCAAGCAGGAGATCGCAGAAGATCGGGCCGCGCGTCAGCGTGAACTGCCCGGTCTGGAAGTTGTAGATGTTCGACCCGACGATGTCGCCGGGCATCAGGTCCGGTGTGAACTGGATCCGCCCGTAGGCGACCCCAAGCGCTTGGGCGAAGCAGCGCGCGGTCATTGTCTTGGCCGTGCCGGGAGGGCCTTCGAGCAGGATATGCCCGCCTGCAAACAAGGCGGTCAGCATCAGGTCGACCGTATCGTGCTGCCCGCTAATCGCCTTGGCCACTTCTTCCCTGATCCGTGTCGCCAGGGCCTTCACATCATCGACGTTCACCGAGCCTCCTTGCTGTCCAGTCGTGCAGCCGCTCAGCTGCCTGTTGCATCTGCGCCAAGTTCTTGGCCTCGCCGGCGGCTTGCGAGCGCATCGTGAAGCCGCCAGCTTGCTCCTTATCGCGAGAGTCGAGCCAGTGGTCGAGCGCTGTGCCTTGCAACCCTTGCGGTGCCCCGAGCAGCGCGCCGGCGCGCACCCGCATCAAGGCCGCATAGCGGCTTCCCAGCTCGTCCAGCCGGCCGGCACGCCGCATGAGCATCGCCGTCGTATCGACCAGCGCACGCTTGCCGAAAGCAATTGCACGCTGGTCGGCACGCGGCGGGCCGAATCGGCCGAGGCCATGCAGGAACGCCAGCGCCGCAGCGACCAGGATCGTCAGTGTCAGCGCCAGGAAGGGCGGCTCGACCAGAAGCTTGGCCAGATCATACTTCCGCCCCGCGCCGTGCAGCGTCAGATCGAACATCACCGGCCCGTCGTCCGGCTGGAGCAAGGCGATCAGCCCGAGCGCCGCTGCCGCCTTGTCGGGATCCTTGAGGGCGGCGTTGTTGATCAGGTCGGGGTCGGTCAGGATATAGAACGGCTTGTTCTCCACTTGCGTCAGGACGGCCTGGCCTTTGCCGGCTGCAATGACCGGGTGTTCGTCCGCTACCCACTGCAATTCGTCCGGGGTGTTGACGAGCTGGCCCTCGATGTCGAGTTGCTTTGGCGTACTCTGGCCAGCACCGATCTTTGCATCGGCGATCCGGCCAAGCCATTCGTTCACCACCGAACCGGGCAATCGCCCGAATTTCATATTCCAGCCTTCGTGCTCCTGCAGCGGCAGGATCTGCCATTTGGGCAGCACGAAGAGCGTGTTCTGGTCCTGACGAAGGTTGAGGATGTGGTCGAGAGCCTCCGGATCGCTGTCGGGCGAGATGGTGACGATCAGCAGCATGTCGGTGCCGAGATCGTCCTCGGTCCGCGCCATGAAGGGCGGTTCGCCGGTCAGCTTCTGCCATTCCGCCAGACCGGCGTAGCCGACGCCGCTTTTCGACAGCGGCGTGGCGCCGCCATTGCCGGGTTGCCGGAAATCGGGGGCATAGGTGGACAGCAGGAAGAAACCGGCAGCCGCAAGCAGGCTGGCGAAAATCCCCCAAAACAGTGTCTTTCGATTGAACGGCTCCTGCGCCTCGACCGCCGGTGCGCTCACGTCCAGGCATCCCGGAAGGCGAAACGTTCATAGGCGCCGCGTGCTTGCCGCCAGCCTTCCGCGCCGACCGGCCGGCGCGCGAACAGCGCCGCCTCGACAATGCGGGCGATCTCGGTAAACGCATGGCGTGCCCTTCCCGGCAGGGAAGGGGCATTGGCGATGTCGCGCGCGGTGAGCGACGGGCGGAGGAAGTCCGGCAGCCGGCCGGCAATATCGGCGACGCTGCGCCGAAGCAGCAAGTGAACCGCCTCGTCATAGTCGCCGCGCGCGGCCAGCGTGTCGGCTTCCGACAGCAGGACCTGCGCGGCGCCGGCGTCGGGGCGCCAGGTCTCTTCGGCCTCGGCCTCGGGCCGCGCGCGCTGCCACGGCAGGCGCCAGGCGATGCCTTTCACCTCGAGGAAGACCACAAGCAGGATGATTGCGGCGCCTGATATCACCGCCCCCCAGAACAGATAGATCATGTAGGGACCGAGCGATGACAAAAGATCCAGCAGCGGCTTCAGCCAGTCGGGCGGCTGGGGCGGCACATAGGCCGGCAGGTCGAACTGGATCGACTCATCGGCGATCAGCTGCTTGTGCAGATTGGTCAGCCATTCGGCTTCCGCTGTGCCTGGCTGTGCCACCGTCACCCGCTCCCCTGCAACCTGCAGTTCCCAGCCGACACTGACAATGCAGCACAAGAATTGCAAGTGGGCTGGACGCCCACGGTTAATCTTGGCAGAATTGCTATTAGGGCGCCGTGATACTGTTACGGCGAAACACGGGGGGAATCATGGCTTCAACGACACTGGAACGGCCTGAGAAATTCGAGATCGGCAGAGTGTTCAACAACAGCTTCGCCGTGATCGGCCGCAACATCGGCTTATGCCTTGGGCTCGCGCTGCTGTTTTCAGGCTTGCCGGCGATTATTCTTCGGCTGTGGAGCCAACCGCAACTAGATGCGGTTCTGCAGGGCGACCCCGGCGCCGCGGCCGATCCCTCGATGATGTTTCAGAATTCATGGATTACGGTTATTGCGGGATTGCTATCCTTCGTTTTCGCGCTGCTGCTCCAGTCGGCGCTGGTGCGGGCAACGATCGAGGACTTGAACGGCAAGCGGCCGACCTTTGGCGACTGCATTCAGATAGCCATCCGCAATTTGCTGCCGACCCTTGGTATTGGCCTGCTCGTCGGCCTGGGTGCGGGCCTGGCGTCGATAGCTTTGCTGGTTCCCGGCATCATCTTGTGGCTCGGATGGTGCGTGGCGGTGCCGGTTCTGATCCAGGAGCGGCTTGGCGTGTTCGGTTCGATGTCGCGCAGCCGTGTCCTGACCAAGGGCAACCGCTGGCCGCTATTTGGCCTTTTCCTGATCCTGATGGTCATCGCGATGGTCATTCAGTGGGTGATGCTGGCAGTCATCGTCATGTTTGGCGGGATCATTGCCGATGTGGCGGCAGCCTTGGTGTCGACCGTGCTGTCGATGGTGCTGTCGGTCGCCACGGCGGTCAGCTATGTCGAGCTGCGGCAGGTCAAGGAAGGCACCAGCGTCGAAGAACTGTCGCAAATCTTCTCCTGAGGACGGTGGAGGCTTTTCACCGGCTGGCATCTTGCGTTGCGGCCGAGCAGCCGAGCTCGGTCACAACGCCTTTGTCTGTGCCGGCAACGCTGCTGCCAGGCGGTGCGCCCATTCCTCGATGCCGGAGCGGCCCGCCAGCAAATCCTGCCTGATCTCGACGAGGACGGCGGGAATGCCGCGATCGTCGCCATGGACCGGTATGGCGTAGTCGCCCTCGCGGCTGATCACGTAAGGCTCGTTTGCCGCGACGTTGAGCCCGCTGCCGGCGCCCAGGCCGGCAAGCACTGCCTGGCCGAACTCGATTGCCAGGTCGTAAAGCACGCCGGCGTGCCAGGGCCGCGCAATGCCGAGAAAGACCGGCGTGAAGGAGTGGATCGTCGCGATCCGCGTCGGTCTGCCCTGCTTCGCCCGGTCATCGAGATGGGCGGCCACGCGGTCATGAAACGGCGCGAACATGATTTGGGCACGCCGGCTTCGCTCCTCCGGATCGAGGCCGACATTGCCGGGGATGCCGGTGTCTTCCGACAGCACCGGAATACTGCCGCTGGAACCAAGCGGCCGGTTGAGATCGATCAAAAGCCGCGAATAGGAGCTGAGGAAAGTCGGAGCATCGAGCAGCTTCGACAGAGCGCGGGTGAGTTCGGCGGCGCCGATATCCCAGGCGATATGGCGCTGCAAATGGCTGCTGTCGAGACCGAGCCGCGCATACTCGGCCGGAATATGATTGGACGCGTGCTCGCATATCAGGACGATATCGGAACGCCCCGTTTCGTTGATTGCTTCGACCGCGGGTGGCCAACCTTCCGGTAGGATGGCGTTGGCAACCGGCGCAGCCATCAATAGAGCGTCCGGTAGAGGTCGCAGACCGCCACTGGATCAAGCCCGGCAAGGCGCTCGGTCTCATGCCGCTTGAGGCCGACAAAAGTCTCGACGAACACCGGCGCGAACCATCCTGTCACGGTCTTGTCGGCGAGCAGCGCGTCGAGCGCCGCCGGCAGCGTTTCCGGCAGCCGCACGAGGCCAAGCTTCTTGCGTTCGGCGGCGCTCATCTGCGTCGGGTCGCCGGTGACCAGCGGCGGCGCCGGCAGCTTGGCTTTCAGCCCCTCCAGCCCGGCGCGCACGATCGTCGCCAGCGACAAATAGGGATTGCCGGTTGCGTCGGCTGCCCGGTATTCAATGTTGTACTGCCGCGCCGGATCGCGCCCGCCGATGGTCACCGTCGGGCAGATGCGCAGGCTCGCCTCGCGGTCGCGGTCGGCAAGCCAGGTGTAGGACGAGCTCCAGCTGTGCGGCTTCAGCCGGTAGTAGGACGACACGCTCGCCGCCGTCATGGCGGTGATCGCGGGCAGGTGGCGCAGCACGCCGGCGCAGAACGAAGCGGCCGGGCTGGAAAGGCCGCCCGGCTGTGCCGGATCGTAGGTCGCCGGCTTGCCGGCCGCGTCGACGAAGCTGAAATGGATATGGACGCCGTTGCCGACGGCATCCGGCGCGATCTTGGGCGCGAAGCTCGTCCGCCAGCCGGCACATCGCGCGACTTCGCGCGCGATCTCGCGGATGGCGACCGCCCGATCGGCCGCGGCGAGCGCATCGGCTGGCTCGCATGTCACCTCGAATTGGTCGGTGCCGAATTCGGCGATCACTACTTCCGGTGCGACGCCGGCTTCCGCCAGCGCCGCCATCAGATTGGCGGCAAACGGATCGGCGCGGCGCAATGCGGCCAACGACATCGAATGAGCCGGCCCAAAGTCGCCCTCGATATGGAATTCATGCTCGAACGCGGCGATGACGGAAAGCCCGGTCGCCGCCTTCAACTCCGCCAGCGCATCGCTCAGCATGGTCCGCGTGCAGCCAACCCACGGGCTGCCGTCGAGTTCGACGATGTTGGCGGCGACCATATCGAAGGGCGTCGCCGATCCGGTCAGCGCCGTGCGAAACCGCGCGTTGAGATCGGGAATGAGACGCACATCGCCGGACGAACCCCACGGATTGGGGTCGACGATGGAGTTGAACGGTGTCAGCGACAGATTGGCCTGCAGCCAGCCGACGCCGGTCGCGGCGATCTTCTGCAGCTTGCTTTCGACGACGGAGCGGCCGCGCGTGATCGCCGAAAGGTCGGTGGTGACGACGGCAACGAGCGGTTCGACGGTCGATGTCATGTAGCTTTTCCCAAGGCTTCGAAACGGGCAGTAATGATGGCGGTGTCGGCGATCCAGCAATAGCCGCCGAACGCCTCGAGCGCGCCATCATGGCGCTCCTGCGAGGCGGCGGCGCAAGCGTCCGATACGCAGGTGACGAGGTAGCCGCGATCGGCGGCATCGCGCACCGCCATGTCGACGCACTGGTCGGTCATAATGCCGGCGACGATCAGGTAACGCACGCCGAGGTTTTTCAGGACATAGTCGATGTTGGTCGAGTTGAAGACGCCCGACGATGTCTTCGGCAGCATGATCTCGTCGCCGACCGGCGCCAGCGGCGGCACCGGCAGGCCCTCGGGCCGGCTCGGCGCAATGTGTATCGGCGTCAGCTTGTGGTCGAGCGAGCAGTCGCGGCCGTCTTCGGTCAGGCTCTGGATGATGGTATGGATCACCTCGACGCCATTGGCCCGCGCCGCCGACAGCAGGCGCTCCTGGTTGGGGATCGTCTGCGACGCCGTCTGCCGGTAGAAATAGTGATCGGGACCGCGCTCCGGATGCGCCGGATCGGCGCCGGGCTCCAGCCAGACCCGCTGCATGTCGACCAGCAGCAACGCGGTTTCGCCGGCCCGGAACGGCTCGTTTCGTTTCGGCAATGCTGGAGTCATGCTTTCTGGTCCTGTGTTGCTGATCACAATCCGGCTGATTTAGCTGATTTTGGTCCACGCGTCCTGCATGGCGGACACACTTATTGGGAGTATTCGAAGTCGCTAATTTGAGTTAAACTTTGTTTTCGGGCGTGGAGACGGGGGTCTCTGTGATGATCGATTCAGACGTGTTCGACTTTGTCGAACGCTGCAGGAAACACACAGCTACCGGGCCGCTGCTGAGCGACCTTCTCGATACGGTGAGGAATCTCGGCTTCGAGCACCTTATCCTGAGCGGGGTTCCGCTCAGTGGCCAGAAACTTGCACCGATGGTTGAACTGAATGGCTGGCCGGCCGGCTGGTTTGAACGCTATGTCGAGGCCGAGCATGCCGCGGTCGATGGTGTTTGCATCTACTCGGCAAAGACCCTGAAGCCGTTCCTTTGGTCCGAAGTTCCGGCAAAGTGGTCGGATACGGAAGGTTCAAGACGTGTCGCCGGCGAGGCGACGGAGTTCGGCATCTGTAGCGGCTTCGCTGTGCCGATGCTCAGCATTCACCATTGGCAGTCCGTGCTGTCGTTCGCCTCTTCCGCGAAGTCCTGCAATCTCTCGCCACGCCATCAAGTGCAACTGGTGACCATGGCGGTCTATGCCGGCATGTCGATCCAGGCCTTGGCAGATGATAATGATGACGATGAAGGCGTCCTGACCGACCGCGAGAAAGAGGTGCTGCTCTGGGCCGCGGCCGGCAAGACCTCGTCGGAAACATCCCAAATCCTTGGTCTGACCGAGCGCACGGTCAAATGGCACTCCACACGAGCCAGGGAAGCGTTTGGGGTTGCCACGACCACGCAAGCGGTCGTCGAAGCGGTGCGCCGGCGCCTGATCCATCCCTGAACGCGTCAACTGTCCCATCGGACAGGTGACGTATATTAGCGCGACTGCGAGTATCCCTTTGAGAACGATCGGGGGATCGCGCCATGATAACGGCCCACGTAGTCAACGCGCATAACAAGCATCTCTACGAAAACGAATTCGACGAGTTTCTGCGCCGGCGGCACGATTTCTTCGTGCATCAAAAACGCTGGCGCCCTCCGAGCCCGGATGGTCGCGAACTGGATCAATTCGATACAGACGCGGCGACATACCTGCTGGGCATTGAAGACGATCGCGTAGTGACTTCGGCTCGATTGATCCCAACGAGCGAGCCGCACATGGTCTCGGAGGTTTTTTCTCACATGTGCGAAAAATCGGGCGTCCCAAGACGTCCCGATTGGGCCGAATGGACCCGCACATTCGTCGTTCCCGACAAGCGAACTGCCGGACTGAGGGGTACGCTGACGCAGCTGTGCTGCGCGGTGATGGAATACGCACTCGACGAGGGCCTCAGCGCCGTCGGCGGCGTCCAGGAAACCTACTTCATGCCGCACCACGGCGCGCTCAAATGGCGTGCCGAGCCGATGGGCATGGCCAGGGAAGAAAACGGCGAATGGTACATCGTCGCGTATATCGAAGTGAACGAGGCGGCGCTGGCGAGTGTTAGGAAGATACTTGGGATTGATCATTCGCTGTTGGTTCGTCGCGGAAAGCAGCTGCCGTTTGCTGAAAAAAGACACCTGCGGGCCGTTGTGTAAATAAGAGGAACATAGAATGCGTGTCTGCCTGCACCGAGCATCAATATTTGGTTTTTTGGCAACGATGCTACTTGCCATAAATTATTTTGAAATTAGCGAAACTCCAGCTCTGGCGGCTGAGAATTTCGGCCAAGAGCTAAGTGGCAAGTGGACGTATCGAAGTTTTCATAATAATCCCGCCCTTGTTACAGATGATGACAAAACCGCTTTGTCGATTTTTTTTGCCGAAGCCACTTTTACGTTTAACGTCGGTGCCGATAGTTTATTGACTGGCGCGCTAGATTGGCAAGGCGGCGGGTTGGATCTTCAGGGGACCATCGAGCCTGGTGGACCAGCCGGGCCTTTGACTGTGCAGATCGTTGGAACAGGGCGGCCAGGCACTCAGACTGAGAATTGGGAATACGACTATTTCGGCTATTTGGCTCACTCGTGGCCAAACGGCGTTGCCCAAGTCCCGGCGCTCGTGGGCAGTGTTTTGAGAGCAAAGCCGCATAACGGTGCACCAGCTGGATATGCTGCTTCTTTCATAGCCGTCAAGCAGTGAGTCCATAACCGAGAAGTGGCGAGTTGGAGGCAGCACCTGAATTGTCCTGCCACGCAATATTCTATCGAATACTTGGCGTCAAAGGTGGAGAAAAATGATGATCACACGTCGCAACTTGTTAGCGGCCGCCGCTATGAGCGTGGCTGCGCCTGCCATCCTTCGTCACCGTGCGGCTTGGTCGGCAGCGCCGCGCGTTCGCCGCAATGCATCCACTATGGCGGCCAGCGATCCTTTCTTTTCCGATTACGCGCAAGCCCTTGAGGCTATGCACGGCCTGCCCACCAGCGACCAGCGAAACTGGAGAAATCAAGCTTTGATCCATATACGTCACTGTACCCATCAGGTGGTCGATTTCACTCATTGGCACCGTTGGTACCTTTCGTTCTTTGAGCAGATTTGCGGCAAGTTGATCGGTAAGCCCGATTTTGCGTTGGCCTATTGGGACTGGCAGGAAAGCAACAGCAAAGTCCCCGATTCGTTCTTCGACGTCACCCAATTGGATGTCGCACATTGGGGAGACCTATCGAACGAACAATCAGACAATTGGGGGCCGGACACAGTAACCACTATTGGTACTCGTGGGATCGCAAGGGACCAGACGATGGTTTCGATTCCCAGGTTCTCAAATTCTTTTAAGAAAAATACGCTCGATAGTATTCGAACCCAGACCGAGTTTGAGATATTCACCGGCCTTCTCGAAAGACAGCCGCATAACAATACTCATGTTGCGGTCGGGTCGTTCAATAATGCGAAAGGACATATGGGTGACGGCATGTCACCGCTAGACCCAGTGTTCTGGCTACATCATTGCAATGTTGATCGCTTTTGGGCTGAATGGCAGGCGGCTGGCAATGTATCTTCCGACCCAAGTAGCTCGTACACCGACAGCTTCTTCGATTCGGAAGGCAAGCCGGTCACCGATGCTACATCGACCGGGGCGATTTCACTTGGATCGTTCGACTACGTCTATGACACACTAGAACCTTCGGTCATCGCCGATATTTCGGCGAAACTCGAGCTGCATAACTTCGACGCTGGCGGCGGTTCGCTATTTTCAAAGTTAGACTTGACGTCCCCAACGCCTATCGGAAAAGGCGCTTCAGGGGGGGCGGCGAGGGTGAACATCGAAAAGGCAGTTACCGTCGAAGTATCGGACCTCATCAAGACGCTTTCGGGTGTTCGTGTTTTCCGGGCGCCAGAGGCAATGGGCGTACCGCTAAAGGCCGTAGAACCAAGCCGGATTATAGCGCGCATAGAAGGCGTTGTGGCTCCTCACAATCGAGATGTTGTGGTGGGCGTATTTGTAAATTGTCCGTACTTGTCTCCAGAAACGCCGTCGGACGATTTGCATTGCGCGGGGGTCTTCAGCTTCTTCGGCCCAGGCGGAGCTCATGCTGCGCACGGCGAAAACGTATACATAGACCTTTCAGAAACCATTCGAACGCTAGCAGGTCAGGGCCGGCTCGCCGGTAATGGCTTCAAGGCTCAGCTAATGGTTGTTCCGGTTGCCGGTGACGTGCCGGCAGACACCAATGTTGACTTCGGCGGGATTACAATCCTGTCGGCTTGATCGCAATTCGGTCGGGATTGTACATTTTTGTCGTAAGCGCCATGATGGCGCGTGGACAAACTCGAGGCGTGTGTGAACTCCAAGGTTACCGAGCGCTTTCCTGGTATCGCGGCTCTTATCACGAGTGCGGTTCTGTTAATGTCTATTGAAACTGACGCGGCCAGCAACCCACTCGCGGCCGTTGGTCCGGGTTGTCGAGCCGCTGTGACAGACAGTAACTTATCGAGACCGAACGTCGCCACGGCGCGCCACGCCGTGGTCTTTCCGCTTGAACATATCGATGCCAATATCTTAACCTCTAGGACAATCATTATAAAGATCACGCTATGTCCGCTTAAGGTCGATCCTCGGGAAAGCTTGTTGATTCAAGCAGGGCTATCCGATGTAAAACTCCCAATTGCTGGGATGACCGTGGATATAGTTCCGCCGAACGCAGCCGGATCAGCCTTCTTCAAACCTTTGCGCGTGGGGGAAACAACCGAGGTGTATCTTTCATTGGCAGATGGGTGGCGCTCCGTCACCCCACCTTACGCCGCCATCGTTGCTGTTGTCCGGTCAGACGGGAATGAGGCTCCAATCGAGTCAGCGATCGAGATTTTGACAGTCGACTTGTTGCCTTAAATCAGACCGCATGCATATGGAACTTATGTATAGAACCGCAATAAGTGTAGGGGTGTTGGTGCAGAGAAGGCATATGCCGCAATGAGAACTCTTTTCCATTCGTCGCCTGGAATTGAGATAATCAGAGTTTCTTCGCGATCGGCATTTGTCTGTTTAAGACTTAAGTTCATCCAAATGCGGCCCTGTTCCTCACGCAAGCGGTCGTCGAGGCGGTGCGCCGGCGCCTGATCCATCCCTAATCGCGTCAACTGTCCCATCGGACAGGTGACGTATATTAGCGCGACTGCGAGTATCCCTTTGAGAACGACCGGGGATCGCGCCAATGATAACGGCCCACGTAGTCAATGCGCATAACAAGCATCTCTACGAAAACGAATTCGACGAGTTTCTGCGCCGGCGGCACGACTTCTTCGTGCACCAGAAACATTGGCGCCCTCCGAGCCCGGACGGTCGCGAGCTAGACCAATTCGATATCGACGCGGCGACTTACCTGCTCGGTATCGAAGATGGTCGCGTGGTGACCTCGGCTCGATTGATCCCAACGAGCGAGCCGCATATGGTCTCGGAGGTTTTTTCTCATATGTGCGAAAAATCGGGCGTCCCGAGGCGTCCCAACTGGGCCGAATGGACGCGCACCTGCCGACGCGCCGGACGGGCCGAAATCGCGATTTGCCATTTCGGATACGCTTAAGCTGGTGCTCCTTCCTGCGCGCGAAGAAGTATTGAAAGAGTTTCTTCAGCGATTTTCGAGCGGTACCTCCCAGTGAGCGCATCAGGCGGATTTGATGCCTTCGGCAAGGATGCGTAGAGGGCGCTCTGGTCGTCGATGATAGATGTCGACCTCTACCCAGATGTCCCTGCTGGTGCGGACCCAGAAGCAGCGCGAAATGAAGGAATAAACGGCCTGCACTGTCGTAACGAACGCCAATGGGAAGATACCCAAGATGATGAAAGAATCAAAGCGGAGGTTGATCGGAAGGGCTTTAGGCTTGGGCATTGGCACAGGTTTGATTTTGCGAGCTGCGGTAGCCGCCGACCACTCGTCCGAACTCGTGCAGCCACCAATTTGCTCAGTGGCGACGGCGGGTCAGCCGGCACTCAACGGCAAATGTTTCGCCAAAACTCTGGCCGATGGCCACAACGAGGTGAAGGTGAATCTCACGGCTGAGACCTATGAGATCGAGGTCGGCGGCTATAAGGTCATCACTGAAAATTACAACGGCAACTACCTGACACCGGTCATCGAGGCTATGCCAGGCGACACTGTCGCTGCGCATCTCGAAAACCTACTTGACCCTCGTGCGCATGACGGAATGGCACACGAAGACGCGGACGAAAACCCGACCAACCTTCACTATTTTCATGGTGGAATTGTATCGCCCAACAATACGAGGCCTAACCCTGCAGAATTGGGAAACGGCGACAACGTCTACGTCCATTTGAAGGCCGGTCGAGACGCCGAGGGAAGCCCAAACAGCTTCGACCTCGTTGTCCCAATACCAGGTGAGGGGAAGCTCGATGCGCGAGTCCTGGAAGGTAAGGGATATATTCCTCACCCCTCAGGTCTTGGCTGGTACCACTCTCACATGCACGGAATTTCATCCGACCAAGTCATGGGCGGCATGTCGGGCTTGCTTTCGGTCGGCGAAGCCACTGCCAACGTGAAGGCAGGCTGCCGGACGGATCTTCTTAATCCTTCCAAATGCCTGAACGACGTGGCCAAGGACACGACCGATCTGAGGCGTGAGACGAATGTCCGATACGCTCTCCTTCGGGACATTCCACTGCAGAAAATCAGCAAGCTTCCAGAGGAAGCCGATGGTAACGCGACGGCTGAATGGGCGCCCGCTGAACGCGATTTTCCACCGACGAAGGCCCCGGGTACCAAGTGCGGAGTTTGGAAGAAGGGCAAACTGGATACGGATGACTTGTCAATTCGAACCGGCTTCTGTCAACTCGACCAAAACTCGGCTTGGCTATTCACCCTGAACGGGCAACGTTTTCCAACGGTTACGTTGGAAGGAGGGAAAAACCTTCTGCTTCGATTGGGTAATCTCAGCGCGAATGTGGGCTACTGGCTTGAGCTGCGCAACGAGGCCGACGGAACGGTTTTGCCACTGACAATACTGGGTCTCGATGGTGTGGTCCCAGCAAGACCTGTCCTGCCTGAACAGAAAGAGAAACCTATCGAAGCAAATAATTATGGTAACCTATTGTTGATGCCTGCTTCTCGCGCCGAGATCTACATCCGGAATGACGAGAAATCGCATGATAAGCCTCAAAATTACATTCTTAGTACGCGGGGACTAGATGCGGGAACAGACAAGTGGCCCGCGATCCAGCTTGCAAGGATTGTGTTAGAGCCGAACACCGCTGCAAGTCCTATTAGAGTTGCATTGAACGCTTCCGTCGAGGCTTTCCCAAATCTCATTCAGGTCCAGCCGCCTGTTGCCGAACGAGCGGAGCTACCGGATGGCTGCGTCCGGGATTTGGATCCGACCTTCCACGAATACCGCCGGGTGACCTTCATTCCCGGGGGGGAGACATCTACCGGTATGAAAACGGATTGGAGCATTCTAACGCAAATCGTGCGCCCCAAGGTCGGACCAAAATTGCAGGATGAGGCGAACTACGAGCCCGATGATCCCAGCAAAACGACTGTAGGTTATGATCTGCAAAAGAAAGCTGAAATAGCTGTTCCGTTTGAAGATTATGTGAAAGCGGATGGAACCGTTGATTGGAAAAAGAGGCATGTCTGCATCTTCATAGATCACGGAAGTCATGATGGGAGTCACAAACAATTGTGGGTGCTTAATAACGCAACAGCCACCTTACACAATTTTCACATTCATCAGATTAAATTTCGATTGGCAGCGCGAAAAGAACTTGTAGATATTTATCACATTGAGCCGCCGACGCCATCGGATACCTGCGGAGAAAAAACGCTTGAAGAATGTATGCAGCCTAATATCAAATTCTATGAGGAAAAGGAGACTGATCCTGCCGATCCCGGCGCGACACCTCTCTGGCATGATACCATTCCTCTGCCGGCCTTCAGCACGGTTTTTATCATGATGAGCTTCGATGCCACGCAGCAGATCGGAAGGTTTGTTTTTCACTGCCATATCCTCAAGCACGAGGACGGCGGGCTGATGGCTCCCATTGAAGTGTGGGAGCCAACGGTGGGAGCAATGGCGCAATAGCAAAGCTTCGAACAAGGGAGGAAGTGAAATGAGAACGTCTGTGGCAAGTTCTTTAGTTTTTGGCCTGGCATTGGGCGCGATTGTCGTAACTGGGGGTGCAAGCTTTGCAGCTGATACCCATGTTGTTGCGACTAAGAAAGTTGCGTGGACCTACAACGGACAGGCTTCGACGACGACCACACCACTCATCGTCGATGATCTCAAGATAGGAGATATCGTCGAAATCCAGATTGACGGGCCAATCCCCCACGGATTCCTCACAATAAGAACTAAGGATGGAACTTCCACCGAGGCTAAGGATCTTGTCTGGGCCTGCGGTCAAGGTGAAGGATCAAACGCGGTTCTCCATGAAACAGATTGCGGGGCTGCGAGTCAATTCGGCGTTCAATTCAAGGGGAAAATGCGGCTGGAGGTACTGAACGGCTTTACGGACCCAGTCGATTTTTGGTGCGTGATACACCGTGCTGGTATGCGGGGAACGTTGAAGCTAAAGCAATAATTTTGGATCTATCTACTTCGTTCATACGATCAGCCGTCGGAGCGCCAGAGCCGATTTAAAGAGCTGTTTTTTCCCCGGGGGCCGTAGCCGTTCCCTAATTGTGCTCAAACACTGCGGACGAAGCGCAAAGCTTTTTTGGAAATCATTGATTCTTCGCAATCAAGTGGCTGGGGAACCTGGATTCGGACCAGGACTAACGGAGTCAGAGTCCGTGGGTCTACCGTTAACCTATTCCCCAGCAGGCGCGGCTGTTGAAAACCACGCGGCAGGGCGACGATGTCGCCGCGCGTGCCTTGTAGCCGCCGGGATTACGGTGACAGTGCACCATTTTCTTTTCGCCGCCTGCCTCGTTTTCCCGGTTTCACGGCTTTGCCGATTTGCCCGGCGATGCTCGGCCCACGGGTGCGTCGAAAACCGCGACGTCGGCGACGCGGCAATCCTCGATGAGCAGTTCTCGTGGAACACATAGTCTCCGGACGTGAAAACACTTTGGCTCGCCCGCACGGTGCTGGGGATGCGGCAGATCGGGAACGCCGGCAAGGTGCACCATGCGGCGGGGCGACATTGTAAAAAGTGCACTCACCGCAATTCTGATCTATACTCCGGATACCAGCCCGAACGCCTAGGCGAAGGGCTGATGAAGCGCTTGATAGAGTTCTCTTTGTAGTCATGTGGCGATGTTAAGATGTTAGCCTCGGACCTGACGAAATTTATCGAGCAGGATCATCTGGCTCTGGACGCCTTCGTAAAGGGCGATCCTGAGCCCTTGAAAAACCTCTACTCGCGACAGGACGACGTCATTATTGCCAATCCCTTTGGCCCGCCGGCGAAGGGATGGAGAAAGGCCGCTGAGACCATGGAACGGGCCGCCACCAATTACCGGCACGGCAAGGCCGTCGGCTTTGAGCGCATCTCGGAGTATGCGACAGCCGACTTGGGATACATCATCGAGGTCGAGCGGTTCCAATCCAAGGTCGGCGGTGGCAACAAACTGGTGCCGATTGCGCTTCGAGTCACTACCATATTCCGGCGCGAGGAAGGCACGTGGAGGATCGTCCTTCGTCATGCCGATGCGATAACCTCGGCACGCCCGCCGACGTCCATTGTCGGGGAGTAGAAGGGTTGCCCGAGAGGTTTTAGGAATTACGGTGACGGTGCACCATTTCTTTCGCCGCGTGCCTCGTTTTCCGGGTTCTCACGGCTTTGCCGATTTGCCCGGCGATACTCTCGGCCCACGGGTGTATCGAAAAACCGCGACATCGGCGACGCGGCAATATTCTATGAGCAGTTCTTGTGGAACACATAGTCTTCGGACGTGAAAACACTTTGGCTCGCCCGTACGGTGCTGGGGGATGCGGCAGACCGGGAACGCGGGCAAGGCTTCGTTGATCAGCGGTATTCCGGGGAACAGATGCAAGCGAGCGCATCTATTTTCCTTCAAACGCCGTTACGAACCCGTTCCGAATTGGTCAGGGCTTCGCCGAGGCGGCCCACCGCTTGTTTCAGTGCCTTTTCCGCGGAATCGGTTAGCGATTTAGCGCCGCCCTCGCAGAGGACACCTGCATCGCCTTGTGCATTTCCCTGACCTTCCACAGTTGAACCGAGCAATCGACCTTTTCGACCGTCAACAGTTATCGAAGCAACCAAGTCAACATCGGTTTCTATGCCGGCAGACCAAAAACCTGGTACAACCCGCAGTCGGGCATTCATCTCTTCGCCTTTGACCATAATCATCCCACGGCTCTTACGCTCCGCGAGGCCAGCGGCATCGACTGGCTGATCCACGATCTCGAGTTCTGTGACGAGGGATTCCAGCGTCTTGCGGACAGATCCGGAGAAACCGCTTCGCATATCGATCGGGTAACTGTGAGCGGCGCAATTTAGATCCGAAGGCTTGATCGATCTATTTAGCGCGGCGGAGTCTATAAACAGCAGATATTTTCCAGGGAGCTTTTCGCCGTAGCTCGAATAAACGTTATAAGCGGCGATTGGCATTGGCTCGGCTTTATATTGACAGCCGGCAAGCGCAAATGCAGCCGCAAAAACGGCCAACTTTCTATATTTCATCCCCAGCCCTCCCCAGGCAAAGGGAAGCATCGCGCAAGATCACCGCAGACGCAAGCATCGCCCTACACAAGTGTCGGGCAAAATCGTGTCTATGTTATTGAAAGGGAATCAACTGGCTGGGGAACCTGGATTCGAACCAGGACTAACGGAGTCAGAGTCCGTGGGTCTACCGTTAACCTATTCCCCAGCAGGCGCGGTTGGAGAAAACCGCGTGGGCAGGGCGGCGATGTCGCCGCGCGTGCCTTGTAGCCGCCGCCGGAAAATAGTCAACCCTGTGTCTGGGTTCAATCGTCGGCTTCCGGCGCTTCAACTCTCGCTGCGGCTGTATTGCGAGTGCTCGAAGAACAGCACCACGCCCAGCGCGATCAGCAGCGGGATGATCAGGTAGAACAGCCGGAACACCAGCAGCGCCGCCAGCACGCCGACCTGGTCCATATGCGACAAGCCTGCCAGGAACACCACCTCGAACACCCCGAGCCCGCCCGGCGCATGCGAGATCTGCGCGATCGAGAACGACACCAGGAACACGCCGAGCACGATGAAATAGCCGGGATTGCCGGTGGCGGGCAGGGCGAAGAAGATGATCGCCGCCGCCGCCAGCAGCTCGATCGGGCCGACCAGCAATTGCCGCGCCACGATCGGCAGCGCCGGGTAATGCAGCTGAAAGCTGCCGATCCTGAGCGGCCTCAGATGCAGCCAGCTGCCGAAGACATAGGCCGCCACTACGAGCAGCATGGCGAGCCCTGCTGCTTGCGACAGCCGGTGATGCGGTATGCCGGAAAAACGGTCGATCACCTCGGGCTCGAGCAGCAGGACGATGCCTGAGACGAACAGCGTCGACAGCACGAAGGTGATCCAGCAGATCGCCACCAGAACGCCGACATCCTGGCCGGTCAGGCCCCTGGTGCCGTAGGCGCGGTAGCGGATCACCGCACCGGAAAATACCGAGCCGCCGATATTGTGCGACAGCGCGTAAGTGGTGAACGAGCAGAAGGTGACGAACAGCCACGAGACTTTCTTGCCGATGTGCAGCAGCGCGATGTGGTCGTAGCCGGCGAGCGAGGCATAGGCGATGACCGAGCTCAGCGCCGCCAGCACCCAGCCGCGAGCCGGGATGGCGACGATGCCGTCCCAGACGTCGTCGAGCGAGATGCCGCGCAATTCGTGCAGCAAGAGCCACAGCGAGAACACCACCGCGGCGATGCCGATGACGGGCCAGAAATAGCGGCTCCAGTTCATTGCCTGATGATCATGCGTTGCAGCCCGTACCCGTTTTTCGGTTCGCAGCAGGAAAACCGCCCGCGCTCCCGAATGGTTCATTTCAGAAATGCCTCATTGAAGCCGGCTATTCAACCGTGAAGGCGCGCCATCATCGGGCCGAGGGCACGGGCGAGACAATGCCGCCGGCAAAATTCGCCACGAGCACTCTTGGTGATCCGGCCCGGCGCTGATAGTCTGGCGGCAACTTGAACATGTAAATGCGCCTGCTGCGTCCGGTCTCCGGTTCGCGCGGCGCCGGAAGGAACCACAGTGGAAGACCACGAAGCCGGCGCTGGTGCGCCGGAAGTGGGCGTGTCCAGGGGTTCGCCGACGCCGTCCGGCCAGGCAAGCCCATCCACCGGACGCTACGGCCGTCAGGTGCAGCCCCGGTCCGGCAATGGACAGGGTGGCGACACGTCCCAGCACCAAAAGGGCCAGGACCAAAAAGGCCCGCATCAGAACGGCAAACCCAAGAAGCGGCGCAAGCGCCGGCGCGGGCGCAAGGTTTTCGCACGCGACGAGGCTCGTCCGCTGGCGACCGGCGCTTCGGTGTCTGCCGCCAACGAGACCCCGGCCGCGCACCCGCCCCAGCCAGCGGCTTACGCGCCTCCGCCCTCAGCCCCGGCAACGTCGCCAAGGCCGGGGCAAGGTGCCCGCACGCCACCACCGCTGCAGGAGTTGCCGGTGTTTGCCGCGCTCGATCTCGGCACCAACAATTGCCGTCTGCTGGTCGCGGTGCCGACGCGTCATGGCCAGTTCCGCGTCATCGATGCCTTCTCGCGCATCGTCAGGCTGGGCGAAGGCCTTACCGCCAACGGCCGGCTCGGCGACGCTGCAATGGACCGCGCGGTCGAGGCGCTGAAGATCTGCGGTGACAAATTGCGCAACCGCAAGGTCAGGAAGGCCAGGCTGATCGCCACCGAGGCCTGCCGCACCGCCGCCAACGGCGTCGAGTTCCTCGAGCGCGTCGAGCGCGAGGCCGGCCTGAAGCTCGAGATCATCGACCGCCAGACCGAGGCGCGGCTGGCGGTGTCGGGCTGCGGCTCGCTGGTCGAGCGCGACACGCAAGGCGTCGTGCTGTTCGATATCGGCGGCGGCTCGTCCGAAATCGCGCTGATCGACCTCACCGGCCATCGCTCGCCAAGGCTTGCCAACCATATCGTCTCGTGGACCTCGCTGCCGGTCGGTGTCGTCTCGCTGGCCGAGCGTTTTGGCGGCCGCACGGTAACGCGCGAGATCTTTGGCGCCATGGTCGAGGATGTTGCAATGCGGCTGCGCGCCTTCGACGGGCGCGACCGGCTGAGCCACCTCCTCTCCAGCCCGAAATTCCATTTGCTAGGCACCTCGGGCACGGTGACGACGCTGGCCGGCGTCCATCTCGATCTTGAACGCTACGACCGCCGCCGCGTCGACGGGCTGTGGATGGACCGCGACAGCGTTGATCGCATGGTCGAAAAGCTGGTCGGCTGGGATTTCCAGCAACGCGTCGCCAATCCTTGCATCGGCGCCGACCGCGCCGACCTGGTTCTGGCCGGCTGCGCCATATTGGAGGCGATACGTGCCGTCTGGCCGTCGGAGCGGCTGCGTGTCGCCGACCGCGGCCTGCGCGAGGGCATATTGAGCGAATTGATGGCCGATGACGGCGTCTGGCGAAACAGTGGGCGTGGCCGGCAATGACGAAGAAACCGGAAAAGCCGAGTTCGGCCAGCATTCGCGTGCTGAAGACGAAGATCAAGAAGAAAAGCGGCTTGAAGGAATCGTCGCGCCGCTGGTTGCAGCGCCATATCAACGATCCGTATGTCCAGCGCTCGAAGGCCGACGGCTATCGCTCGCGCGCGGCCTACAAGCTGATCGAGATCGACGACAAGCACCATTTGCTCAAGCCAGGCATGAAGGTGATCGACCTTGGTGCGGCACCCGGCGGCTGGTGCCAGGTCGCCGCCGCACGTACGAAATCTACCGCGGAACACCCGAACGTCGTCGGCATCGACTATTTGGAGATGGACGCGGTGCCGGGCGCGCCGGTGCTGCTGATGGATTTCCTCGATCCTCAGGCGCCGCAGAAGCTGGCCGAGGCGCTGGGCGGCCAGCCCGACATCGTGCTCTCCGACATGGCCGCACCCACCACCGGCCACAAGCGGACCGACCACATCCGCACCATGCATCTTTGCGAGGTGGCGGCCGATTTCGCGCTGTCGGTACTGAAGCCGGGCGGCCACTTCCTCGCCAAGACCTTTCAGGGCGGCGCCGAAAACGAATTGCTGGCGAGGCTGAAGCGGAATTTCCGCTCGGTCCATCACGTCAAGCCGCCGGCCTCGCGCGATGAGTCGGTGGAGCTGTATTTGTTGGCGAAGGATTTTAAAGGCGGAAACGGCGCGGCGTGAAAATCGCTCTGTAGCGATCCTTCGCGCCCCCCTCTGTCCTGCCGGACATCTCCCCCACGAGGGGGGAGATTGGCAGCTTCGGCGCGCTGTCTAATCCTGCAACGTTGAATATTGGCGAAAGCCGATGTCACGTCCGATCTCCCCCCACGTGGGGGAGATGTCCGGCAGGACAGAGGGGGGCGCCTCCGGCGTCCGTAAGTACGAGCAAAGGTCAACTCCCCGGCGGGCTCACCGGCTCCAGCGTCTTCGGCGGTGTCAGTCGGCCATGTCCCGACACGGCATTGCCGGCGTCCGGCGCCAGCCGCATGAACGACAGCGAGGCTGCCGCCGACATCGCCGCTACGATGAAGAAGGCGGTGTGGAAGTCGCTCAGCGTCAGTGGGCCGCCATGGATCTTGGTCGACACTTCCAGGATGCCGCCGGCCAGCGCCACACCGAGCGCGATTGCCAACTGCTGGAACACCGCGGTGATCGGCGTCGCCTTGCTGGTGTCGGCTGCTGAAATCTCGGCATAGGCAAGCGCGTTGATGCCGGTGAAGAACATCGAACGGATGAAGCCCCCGGCGAGCAGCATGGCGAGGATCAGCCCATAGGGTGTGTCGGGTGTGAACAGGCCGTTGACGGCGATGGACGCGGCCGCGACGAGCGAGCCTGAAATCAGCACACGGCGGAACCCCGCGACCCTGAAGATCAGGGCAGTGACGAATTTCATGCCTATGGCGCCGATTGCCGAGACGAAGGTGATCATGCCGGACTGGAACGGCGTCAGCCCGAAACCGATCTGGAACATCAGCGGCAAAAGAAAAGGTACGGCACCAATGCCGATGCGGAACAGTCCGCCGCCGAGCACCGATGAGCGGAACACCCGATTGCGAAACAGCTCGAGCGCCAGCAGCGGATTCTTGGCGTGGCGCGCGTGCAGCAGATAAAGCACCGCCGATGCCAGCCCGACGGCAACGGTGATAAAGCCGGCAGCCGGCGGCAGGGCCGGCAGGCTGACCACCGACAGGCCGAACACAATGCCCGATGCCGCCAGCCCGCTCAGCACGAAACCAATGAAATCGAGCGGCGGCGTCTGCGCGGCGTCGGTCTTCGGCAGGAAACGCGTGGCCAGCCAGATCCCGATCAGCCCGATCGGTACATTGATCAGAAAAATCCAGTGCCAGGTGAAATAGGTTGTGATGAAGCCGCCGACCGGTGGACCGACCAGGGGGCCGACCAGAGCCGGGACGGTCAGCCACGACATGGCGGCGACGAGTTCGCTTTTCGGCGTGGCGCGTACCAGCACCAGGCGTCCGACCGGCGTCATCATGGCGCCGCCAATGCCTTGCAGGAAGCGTGAGACCACGAAAGCCGGCAACGAATTGGACATGGCGCAGGCGACCGAACCGATGATGAACACGGCGATCGCGGCGCGGAAGACATTCTTGGCGCCGAAGCGGTCGGCCATCCAGCCGCTGATCGGAATGAAGATCGCCAGGGATACCAGATAGGCGGTCAGCGCCAGCTTGAGCGCGATCGGGCTGGTGTGGATGTCGATGGCGATCGCCGGCAACGATGTCGCAATGACGGTCGAATCCATGTTTTCCATGAATAGAGCGACCGCCAGAATAAGCGGAATGGTGCGGTTCACGATGGATCCGGCCTTGAAATGTGCGTCGCTATTGCTTGCCGGCCTTGGGGCCAAACCGACACGTAGGGCGGTTATCACGCCTTGGCCCGGATGTCGCATTAATTTGCTGTCACGTTTGTGCGACCGCAAGTCGTGCGCAGCACCTGGGGCAAAATGCATCGTCGCCACTATACAACCATCGGCTTTTCAACGGCGACGGGACGTGTTACGAGCCAGCGCCAATCCTGAAAGGGAAGAAGACGAGTCGGCGCTGTCCATCCAGGGCGAGCGCCTTTCCTGCATTCCGAGGGCTGGCCATGGCAAAAATCATCGAGACGTCCACCGGCGCATTGGCGCTGACCTTTGACGACGTGCTGCTGCAGCCGGGTCATTCCGAGGTCATGCCTGGCGAGACCGACATCCGCACCCGCATCGCCAGCGACATCGACCTCAACGTGCCGATCCTGTCGGCCGCCATGGACACGGTCACCGAGGCGCGGCTTGCCATCGCCATGGCCCAGGCCGGCGGCATCGGCGTCATCCACCGCAATTTCTCGCCGGCCGAACAGGCCGAGCAGGTGCGGCAGGTGAAGAAATTCGAATCCGGCATGGTGGTCAACCCCGTCACCATCGGTCCCGAGGCGACGCTCGCCGATGCGCTGGGTCTGATGCGCACCTACAGCATTTCGGGCATTCCGGTGGTCGAGAACGGCGGCACCGGCGGCCACACGGTCGGCCGGCTGGTCGGCATCCTGACCAACCGCGACGTCCGCTTCGCCTCGGACCCGGCGCAGAAGGTCTATGAGCTGATGACCCGCGAGAACCTGATCACCGTCAAGGAGAACGTCGATCAGGACGAGGCCAAGCGGCTGCTCCATCAGCACCGCATCGAGAAGCTGGTTGTGGTCGATCGGGACGGCAATTGCGTCGGGCTGATCACGGTCAAGGACATCGAGAAGTCGCAGCTCAACCCGCACGCCACCAAGGATGCGCAGGGACGCTTGCGCGCCGCCGCCGCCACCAGCGTCGGCGATGATGGTTTCGAGCGGGCCGAGCGCCTCATCGACGCCGGCGTCGACCTTCTGGTGATCGACACCGCGCACGGTCATTCGCAGCGCGTCCTGGATGCGGTGACGCGGGCCAAGAAGCTTTCCAACTCGGTTCGCATCCTGGCCGGCAACGTCGCCACAGCGGAAGGCACGCTGGCGCTGATCGATGCCGGCGCCGACGCGGTCAAGGTCGGCATCGGGCCGGGCTCCATCTGCACCACCCGCATCGTCGCCGGCGTCGGCGTGCCGCAGCTCTCGGCGATCATGTCGGCGGTCGAGACGGCGCAGAAATCGGGCGTCTCGGTCATTGCCGATGGCGGCATCAAATATTCGGGCGATCTCGCCAAGGCGCTGGCCGCCGGCGCCAGCGCGGCGATGATCGGTTCGTTGCTGGCCGGCACCGACGAGAGCCCGGGCGAGGTCTATCTGCACCAGGGCCGCTCCTTCAAAGCCTATCGCGGCATGGGCTCGGTCGGTGCCATGGCACGCGGCTCCGCCGATCGCTACTTCCAGGCCGAGGTGCGCGACACGCTGAAACTGGTCCCGGAAGGCATCGAAGGGCAGGTGCCGTACAAAGGACCTGTGTCTGGCGTGCTGCACCAGCTTGCGGGCGGCCTGAAAGCCGCTATGGGTTATGTCGGTGGCCGCGACCTTGCCGATTTCCGCGAGCGCGCCACTTTTGTGCGGATATCCAATGCCGGACTTCGTGAAAGCCACGCCCATGACGTCACGATTACCCGCGAAAGCCCGAATTATCCTGGCGGAGCATGATCGCCATGCGCCTTGGCGCAATCTGGCGGCGATGATCCTGCGGCTGTCGCGCCACGCCGCCGCACTCTGTTTCGCCACCGTGGCGGTTTTCATCATCATGACGGCGATGGAGTTCCTCTATTTTCGCCAATTGAGCGGCGGACTTCCGTCGCTCGACATGCGCTATGCCGGTTTCACCCCGGATGAGGGCATGGCCTGGCTGACGGCGCTCGGCCGGCGTGGCAGCGAGATCATTCTCGTCTGGCATTACCTGACCTTCGACCTGCTGTTTCCGGCGCTGCTGTCGCTGACGATGGTCAGCCTGATCCTGGCAACGGGCCGGCGGCTGAAGAATTTCCGTGCACTGCCTGCGCAAACCCAGTCGATATTCGCAGCTGTGCTGGTGCTGCCCTACACGCTCGCCGACTATGCCCAGAACATCGCCGTGGCTCGTCTTTTGTCCGATTTCCTGTCTGCCAATCCGGATTCGCTATCCTTTGCCTCAGCGCTGATCGTCACCAAATTCGCGCTTCTGGCGGTGCCGGTGATCGTCATTGCGGCTTTCATTCTGATGGCTCAGAAACGGCCTTGAAGGCTGGGTGACAACGACAGGGGGCGTCTTGAACCAGACCGCGATCTTCTGGCCGATGCTGGCGCAGGTGCTGCTGGTCTATATCGTCTATGTCGTAATGGGCCGGCGCCGCCATGGTGCGGTCAGATCGGGCGAAGCCAAGACCGGCCAGTTCAAGACGCGCTCAACGGAGCCTGGTTCCAGCATCACCGTCGCCAACAATCTGAGCAACCAGTTCGAACTGCCGGTGCTTTTCTACGTCTTATGCCTGACGCTGCACGTGACCAATGGCGTCAATTATCTGACCTTGGCGCTGATGTGGATATTTGTCGTCTCACGCTATCTTCACGCATCGGTCCACTTGACCAGCAATCGGCTAATCCTGCGCAGCAGGGCATTCTACGTGGGCGCGGTCGTTCTCGCACTTGGCTGGATATGGCTGGCGCTGCATCTGCTCGGCTTTGTCTGAGCAAGCTCAAGCCTACAAATCGAACACGGCGATCTTGCGCTTGTCGAACCTGATCGCGAGTTCACCGCGCACCAGCCTGAGCGCGGCCTCGCCAAAGACGGCGCGCCGCCAGCCTTGCAATGCCGGCACATCGGCGTCCTCGCCCTCTGCAGCGATGCGATCGATGTCGTCACTGGAGGCGAGTACCTTCGATGCGACACCTTCCTTTTCGGCAACGATCCGCAGCAGCACCTTCAGCAACTCCGCCGCGGCGCTCGACCCCTCCGGCGGCTGGAAGCTCTTCGGCAGCTTCGGCATCTCTTCCCTGGGCAGCGCCAGGGCAGCGTTGACTGCGCCAAGCAGTGCCGTCGCCGTCGACGAGCGCTCCCAGCCCTTCGGCGTGGTACGCAGCTTGCTCAGCGCCGCCGTATCGCGCGGCGCCTGCTGCGCTACTTCGTAGATCGCATCGTCCTTGAGCACCCGGCCGCGGGGCACGTCGCGCTCGCGCGCTTCGCGTTCGCGCCAGGCGGCCACCGCCTGCACGATCGCCAGTTCCTGTGGCTTGCGCAGCCGCATCTTGAGCCGCTTCCAGGCATCCTCGGGATGCGGATCGTAGGTCTCGCGCGAGGTCAGCACGTCCATCTCCTCGTTCAGCCAGTGGGCGCGGTTTTCCCGCACCAACTCGGCGCTGAGGTGCTTGTAGACTTCGATCAGATGGGTGACGTCGGCGAGCGCGTAGTCGAGCTGCTTTTCGGACAGCGGACGATGGCGCCAGTCGGTGAAACGCGACGACTTGTCGAGCCGCGCGCCGGTGATGCGCTGCACCAGCTGGTCGTAGGAGACGCTGTCGCCGAAGCCGCAGACCATCGCCGCGACCTGGGTGTCGAACACCGGATGCGGCACCAGATCGCCGAGATGCACAATGATTTCAATGTCCTGCCGCGCCGCATGGAAGACTTTGACGATCGCCTCGTTGGCCATCAGCCTGAAGAACGGTTTCAGGTCGATGTCGGGCGACAGCGGATCGATCAGCGCCGTCACGCCGGGCGCTGCCATCTGGATCAGGCACAGGATCGGCCAGAAGGTCGTCTCGCGAATGAATTCGGTATCGACGGTGACGAATTCCGCCTTTTCGAAAGCGGCAATAACGGTCTCGAGTTCGTTCTGGGTGGTGATGACGTGCATCAAATCGCTTTTGGCAAGGATAGGGTCTCTTTCAATTTCAGCCGCGCGCGCTTTCGTCAAGCGCAAGCACCTTTATCGGGCTTTGCGGGTTCATCGGGATCGGCATTCCGCTTCGCCAACCGGGCAAAAACCGTCGATGTGCGCAACAGCGCCGTAAAACGGCTGCGATGGCTCGCCGGCACAGCAGAGCGCGCCCGCATCCGGAAAAGGATGACCGTCACGAAGATCGCATAGACGGTGGCGCTGAACACGAACAGCGCGCTCGGCCCGAAATATTGCATCACCGTCGAGGCTGCGAAGGGGCCGCCAATGGCGCCGAAGGAATAAAACAGCATCAAGGCTGCGTTGATCAGCACAAACTCGCCCTTGTCGGCGCGGTCGTTGGAATGCGCCGCCGACAACGAATAGAGCGGCATGGCAAAGCAGCCGAAGATAAAGACGAGCAGGAAGTTGAGGAACGGGCTGCCGCCTGCCACGAACGCCAGCGCCAGTGCCGCCACCATCGCACAGCACGTCGTCATCAGCAGCACCGAGCGCCGGTCCCAGCGGTCGGAGAGATAGCCAAGCGGATATTGGATGATGGCGCCGCCGAAAATGCCGACGCTGACGAAGGTGACGACGTCGGCGACCGACATGCCGATCTGCTCGGCATAGACCGGCGACAGGGTGCGGAAGGCGCTGTTGGTCACGCCGACGGCGATGCAGCCGAAGCAGCCAAGCGGCGAGATGCGCCAGACGCGTGCTAAATCGAGTTTGACGTCTTCCGGCGGCGTCGGGTTGGAGCGGTCGCCGAGCGAAACCGGCACCAGCGACACGGTGATCATCATCGACATGATGGCGAAGATGGCAAAGCCGCCAGCGCCGAAGATCGGGATCAGGAATTGGGCGCCCGTCACCGAACCGATGTCGACCATGCGGTAAATGGCAAGCACCCGCGCCCGGTCGGTGTTGGTGACGCCGGAATTCAGCCAGGCTTCCATGATGGTGAACAGGCCGGCAAAGCAGAACCCGCCGGCAAAGCGCACGGCGCACCACATCACCGGATCGATGACCAGCACCAGCAGCAGCGTTCCCGCCGAGGCGATCGCCGCCAGCGCGGAAAAGGCGCGCACATGGCCGACGGACTTCATGATGCGGGTGACGGCAAGGCAGCCGAGCAAAAAGCCGGCGAAATAGAACGTGCCCATCAGGCCGATAGAGGAAGCGGGAAAACCCTCCTGCGCACCACGCAGCGCAATCAAAGTGCTCTGCAGGCCGTTGCCGCCGAGCAGGATGCCGGCGGCGATCAGGAGCGGGATCAGCGGGCGGATGGAGGACATGAAGGAAAGCCTGTCGTTGATCCTTCTTGAACCATCGCCTTCGCCAATGCCAGCGGCAATTCCCGGAGGCGTTGGGGCCAGCCGGGGGCTGCCGCTTCGCGCCGGACGTTCCGTGTTGGGAACTCAAGGCGTATCTTTGTAGTTCAGTGCTGGTGGGCGAATGCGCGTCTTGTGAGCTGCGGGTGTGCTGAGGACGGTGTCGGGCATCGACGTCCGTTTCTGCTGCTGCCTGAAGCTCCAAAGGGAGATCCGACATCATGAAGTTTCGTTCCGCATTCGCTGGATTTGCCGTGGCCGCAGTTCTGGCGGCCGGGCCGGCGCGGGCTGTCGACCTCGCCATGGTGTCGGGCGATACCGGCAACGGCCAGAGAATCCTTCGCGAGATCCTCGATCAATACGAGAAGAAGACCGGCAACAAGGTTAGCGTGGTTCCGGTGCCGCCCTCGGGGACCGACCAGTTTAGTCAATACAGGCTGTGGCTTGCCGCTGGAAACAGCGACGTTGACGTCTATCAGACGGACGTCATTTGGGCCCCCCAGCTTGCAAAGCAGCTCGTCGACCTGACCGCGGCGACCAAGGATGTCGTCGGCGCTCATTTCCCATCGATCATCAAATCGCAGACCGTCGACGGCAAGCTCGTCGCCTTGCCGATATTCACCGACGCTCCGGCGCTCTACTACCGCAAGGATCTCCTCGACAAATACGGCGCCAAGGTCCCGACCAGCTGGGCCGAGCTTGCCGATACTGCCAAGCTTGTCATGGACAAGGAACGCGAGGGCGGCAACAAGGACATGTGGGGCTTCGTTTTCCAGGGCAACGCCTATGAGGGACTGACCTGCGATGCACTCGAATGGGTGAAGTCGAACGGCGGTGGTCAGATCATCGAGCCGGACGGCACGATCTCCATCAATAACCCGCAAGCAGCCGCGGCGCTGGAAATGGCGAGGAGTTGGGTGGGAACCATCTCGCCTCCCGGCATTCTGGCCTATCAGGAAGAAGAGTCGCGCGGTGTCTGGCAGACCGGCAACGCCGTCTTCATGCGCAACTGGCCCTACGCCTATGCGCTTGGCAACAGCGAAAGCTCCCCCATCAAGGGCAAGTTCGAGGTGACGACGCTGCCGTCCGGGTCGGGTGAGGGCGCCCGCCCGGCAGCAACGCTTGGCGGCTGGAATCTTGCGGTTTCCAAATATTCGAAGAACCCGGCCGCAGCCGTCGAGCTGGTCAAATGGATCGCTTCGCCTCAGATGCAGAAGTACCGCGCCTTGAAGGGGGCATATCTGCCGACCATTCAGGCGCTCTATGACGATGCCGACATCGCCAGCGCCCAGCCGGTTATCCCGCGCTGGAAGGAAGTCGTCCTCAACGCGGTGCCGCGTCCCTCGGCCCAGGCCAAGACCAGGTACAATGAGGCATCGAGCGAGTTCTGGACCGCCGTCCACAACACCATGTCCGGCGAGGGCACGGCCGCCGACAACCTCGCCGATCTGGAGTTCTCCTTGACCAGGCTCAAGGGCACCGCCTGGTGACCTCGCCGTGCTCAGGCTCGCTGCTGGCGCGTCAGCGTGTGCGCTCGGCATGGCTGCTGCTTGCCCCGATGCTCATCGTGCTCGCCGCCGTTGCCGGCTGGCCGTTGATGCGCACGATCTATTTCGGCTTCACCGATGCCTCGCTCGCCGACCTGGAAGCCCGTCGCTGGGTTGGCTTCGCCAATTATTTCTCCATCCTGCAAATGCCGAGCGGCCGCGTCATCTATGACGGGCTGCTCGCCGATCCGGTCTGGTGGCGCGCCGTCTGGAATACGGTGCGCTTCGCGGTGATTTCGGTAACCTGCGAGACGGTGCTCGGCATGATCGTCGCGCTGGTGCTCAACACCAAGTTTCGCGGCCGCGGCATCGTGCGCGCCGCGATTCTAATCCCTTGGGCCATCCCGACGATCGTCTCGGCGAAAATGTGGCAGTGGATGCTCAACGACCAGTTCGGCATCGTCAACGACGTCCTTCTCAAGCTCGGCCTGATCGGCACCAAGATCGCCTGGACGGCTAGCGCCGACACGGCCATGGTCGCCATCCTCATTGTCGACATCTGGAAGGCGACCCCGTTCATGGCGCTTCTCATTCTCGCCGGCCTCCAGATGCTTCCACAAGAAATCTACGAGGTCGCCAAGCTCGACGGCGTCGGCGCGTGGAAAGTTTTCTGGAAGATCACCTTGCCGCTCATCCGGCCGGCGTTGATGGTGGCCATGATCTTCCGCGGTCTCGATGCGCTGCGCATCTTCGACCTGATCTACGTGCTCACGCCAAACAACATCCACACCAAGTCGATGTCGGTGTTTGCCCGCGAAAGCCTGTTCGAGTTCGACAAGTTTGCCTACGGCTCCGCCGCCTCGACGCTGCTCTTCCTCATCCTCGCTTTGCTGACCATGCTCGTTCTGTGGCTCGGCCGGATAAGACTGGACAAGGACTATTGATCATGTGGGGCTGCTGACCATGTGGATCGTCAAGCGCACGGCTTTCTACCTCCTCGTCGCCGTTATCGTCGTCGTCGCGGTGTTCCCGTTTTACTACGCCATCGTCACCAGCCTGAAATCAGGGACGGCGCTCTTCCAGATCGACTATTGGCCGAAGACGATCACCTTCAGCAATTACAGGACCGTTTTCACCGAGGGGACCTTCCTGCGCAACCTCGTGAACTCGCTGTTCATCTCGAGCGCCGTTGTCGTCATTTCGCTGTTCCTCGGCGTCACCGCCGCCTATGCCCTGGCGCGCATCCGCTTCCGCGGCCGCTCGGCTCTGCTCCTCATTATCCTGTCCGTCTCGATGTTCCCGCAATTGGCGGTGCTTGCCGGTCTGTTCGAGCTGATCCGGGCCTTCGGCCTCTACAATTCGCCGTTCGCGCTGATCTTGTCCTATATGATCTTCACCTTGCCGTTCACCGTCTGGGTGCTCACCGCCTTCGTTCGCGACCTGCCGATCGAGCTGGAGGAAGCGGCGATCCTGGACGGCGCCACGCCCTGGATCATCATCAGCCGCGTTTTCCTGCCGCTGATGTGGCCGGCGCTGGCGACCACCGGGCTTCTCGCCTTCATCGGTGCGTGGAACGAATTCCTGTTCGCCCTGACGTTTACCTCCAACAACGAGCAGCGAACCGTGCCGGTCGCCATCGCGCTGCTCTCCGGCAGCTCGCAGTTCGAGATCCCGTGGGGCAACATCATGGCCGCATCGGTGATCGTCACCGTGCCGCTCGTCATCCTCGTCCTGATCTTCCAGCGTAAGATCATCTCCGGCCTCACCGCAGGCGGGGTCAAGGGATAAGGTGCATAGTTGAACTGCCGGACAGAGCGGCGAACTCGGATTAACGCCTCTGGCATAAATTGATGCCGGTGGGACAGGGGCGGGAAGAACGCGAACTCGTCCCGGGCGCCGCTTGCCTTGACAAACGCAGCCTCTCATGTGCTTTTCGCGCAAATTTTCAGGCTGGGCCATCAGGCCTTGGCCGCAACCCAACATCCGGACTTTACGAATGACAATGCATCGTTACCGCAGCCATACCTGTGCCCAGTTGAGGAAGAGCGACGTCGGTTCCTCCGTTCGCCTGTCGGGCTGGGTGCATCGCGTGCGCGACCATGGCGGCCTGCTGTTCATCGATTTGCGCGACCATTACGGCCTGACCCAGATCGTTGCCGACCCGGATTCGCCGGCCTTCAAGATTGCCGAGACCCTGCGCGGCGAATGGGTCGTCCGCGTCGACGGCGAGGTCAAGGCGCGCCTCGCCGACACCGTGAACCCCAATTTGCCGACCGGCGAGATCGAGATTTTCGCGCGCGAGATCGAGGTTCTGTCGGCGGCCAAGGAATTGCCGCTGCCGGTCTTCGGCGAGCCGGATTATCCGGAAGACATCCGCCTCAAATACCGCTTCCTCGATCTGCGGCGCGACACGCTGCACAAGAATATCGTCGCGCGGACGAAAATCATCGCCGAGATGCGCAAGCTGATGGGCGAGGTCGGCTTCACCGAATTCTCGACGCCGATCCTGACCGCCTCGTCGCCGGAAGGGGCGCGCGACTTTCTGGTGCCGTCGCGCATTCACCCCGGCACTTTCTACGCGCTGCCGCAGGCCCCCCAGCAGTACAAGCAGCTGATCATGGTGTCCGGCTTCGACCGCTATTTCCAGATTGCGCCGTGCTTTCGCGACGAGGACCCGCGCGCCGACCGTCTGCCGGGTGAATTCTACCAGCTCGACGTTGAGATGAGCTTCGTCGAGCAGGAGGACGTGTTCACCACCATGGAGCCGGTGATGCGGGGCGTGTTCGAGACCTTTGCGGCCGGCAAGCCGGTGACGCAGAAGTTTCCGCGCATCGCCTATGATGTCGCCATGCGCAAATACGGCACCGACAAGCCGGACCTGCGCAACCCGATCGAGATGCAAGCCGTCTCCGATCATTTTCGCGATTCCGGCTTCAAGGTATTTGCCAACATCCTTGCCAACGATCCGAAGGCCGAGGTCTGGGCCATTCCGGCCAAGACCGGCGGTTCGCGCGCCTTCTGCGACCGCATGAACTCATGGGCGCAAGGCGAGGGCCAGCCCGGGCTGGGCTACATCTTCTGGCGCAAGGAGGGCGAGAAGCTCGAAGGCGCCGGGCCGCTGGCCAAGAACATCGGCGAGGAGCGCACGGAGGCGATCCGCCAACAACTCGGCCTTGCCGATGGCGATGCCGCTTTCTTCGTCGCCGGCGACCCGAAGAAATTCGTCTCCTTCGCGGGTGCGGCGCGCACCCGCGCCGGCGAGGAGCTCAACCTTGTCGACCGTGATCGCTTCGAATTGTGCTGGATCGTCGACTTCCCGTTCTTCGAATGGAACGAGGAGGAGAAGAAGATCGACTTCGCGCACAATCCGTTCTCGATGCCGCAAGGTGGCATCGATGCGCTTAACGGCGAGGATCTGCTCGGCATCAAGGCGTTCCAGTACGACATGGTCTGCAACGGTTTCGAGATCGCCTCAGGCGGCATTCGCAACCATCTGCCGGAAACCATGGTCAAGGCGTTCGAAACGGTCGGGCTGGACCGCGCAACCGTCGAGGAACGCTTCGGCGGCCTTTACCGTGCCTTCCAGTATGGCGCGCCGCCGCATGGCGGCATGGCGGCCGGCATCGACCGTGTCGTCATGCTTCTGGTCGGTGCCAGGAACCTGCGCGAAGTGACCATGTTCCCGATGAACCAGCAGGCCTACGACCTGTTGATGAACGCCCCGTCGGAAGCCAGTCCGCAGCAGCTTCGCGAATTGTCGCTGCGCGTCGTGGCAACGAAGAAAGAGGTTTAGGAAACGCTCCGAACCGGTCCTGTGGATTCATAAAAAAGCCCGGCATCGCTGCCGGGCTTTTTGCTTGAAGGCTGTCTCGGTCAGTCTTCGTTCGCGGTAACCGTCACGCCAAGCGTTTTCGGCAGGTCGAGCGGGTTGGACATGGCGCCCGCCATGATCAGCGCGAACGGCACCGCTGCCGGCGGCTCGGCCGAGACCTCGATGCTCTGCGGATCGTCGAGGAACTTGT
Source organism: Mesorhizobium sp. M0983 (assembly GCF_040318975.1). NCBI lineage: Bacteria > Pseudomonadati > Pseudomonadota > Alphaproteobacteria > Hyphomicrobiales > Phyllobacteriaceae > Mesorhizobium > Mesorhizobium sp. M0983. The sequence goes on from NZ_JAMYNH010000011.1 coordinate 73,259, forward strand.
TGACCGCGGCCGAAACCTGCGCCGTCAGTTCCGGATTGTTGAGCTGCGCCATGCCGAATGGCACGATCGCCTTGGCCTGGTTGGCAATGTCCTTGCCGGACATGCCTTGCTGCTTGCCGGCATAATCGAGCACCTTCTTGGTCAGCGAATCGTCGTCGAAGCGGATCGAGGCGCTGTTGAACGATAGCTGCTGCAGCAGCCCGAGCATGGCCATGCCTTGCGCCGAATTGTCGGCGCCTTCAGGCTGAGCTGCCATCTTCTTCTGCATCTCCTGCATCGATTTGATGACATCCAGCGTGTAGCCGCCGAGATTGAAGGTCATACCGAATGTGCCGGCATTGTCGACCGAAATTTCGTATTTCGACAAATCCATCTTGCCGTCGGTAGGCTGCCAGGTGCCTTCCATCTCAAGATTGCCCGATATGTTCTGGTAGCCGAGTGCGTTGATGACTTCCTTGGACTTCGGATCTTCGACCAGCGTCAGGTCGGCAGTGAACTTTTCCGTGGTGCCGGAGAACGCCATGGCCTTGCCGTCGGCCGGCGGCGTGATTGCGATGGCAAGCCCGTCCATCGAGAAGGCAGGCTTGTCGGCGACCTTGACGGTCATGTTTTCGAGCTCGGCCGATTTGTACATCATCAGCGAGCCCAGCGGACCGCTTGCGCCTTCGGCCGGAACCGTCATGTCGTGGATGACGAAGGGGCTGAGATTGAGCGTGACGCCATCTTCGCTGTGTTCGAACGGCGAAGTCGATACGGTCGCGATTTGATAGCCGCCATTGGCTTCGGTCACGCCTTCGAGCTTGACGTCGCCGATCTTGAGCGCCTCCTTTTCGGCCGCCGGTCTGACCGCTACGCCTTGCAGAACCATGCTGGAGGTGTCGCCGGTTACTCCGGTCCAGGAGAGGTCGACGCCCTGGGCGGCGAGGGCAGCCTTCAGCCGGTCGGCGACCGCGGTATCCTGCGCGAACGCCGCATTCAGCGGCAGCGTCAGCAAAAAGGTCGAAAAAGCCAGTCTTTTAATAAGTGTCGAGTGTCTGATCGTCATCGAGAGCTCCCCTGAGAGTGTCCTGAAATTCTTTTCAAATCGTCGCGTCGTCACCATTCAGCGACGAACTGGACCGGAAAAAGGCGGGCCTCGGCACAATGGTCGAAAATCGCGGCCAAAGGCAAACCCGATCCATCAGGCTTGCGATAGAAGCCGGATGTAACGGATTGATGTTGGCCGGCGTCGCGACGCTTCCAATTCCTGTTGCACAATGCAGGTCGCGCAAAAGTGTGCAGCGGTTTTGCGCGACATGGATCAAAACAAGGACCTAGAGCGCGCGCATAAGGCCGGTCGAACGCGACGCGCTTTAGGAGGACGTATGCCGGCGCCTCTTGCCGCGAATCACCCGCTCGGCTAGTGCCAGCCCATGGGAAAAAGGCTTTTGCCGCCTGAAACTGGCGGCGGCGACAATATCGAGCCGGTCGATCTGAAGAAGGCGCTGGAAGAGCGCTATCTCGCCTACGCGCTGTCGACCATCATGCACCGGGCGCTGCCGGACGTGCGCGACGGGTTGAAGCCGGTGCATCGCCGCATAATGCATGCCATGCGCTTGTTGCGGCTCAACCCCGACCAGGGCTTTGCCAAATGCGCCCGCATCGTCGGCGAGGTGATGGGCAAGTTCCATCCACATGGCGACCAGTCGATCTACGACGCATTGGTGCGGTTGGCGCAGGATTTTTCGATGCGCTACCCGCTGGTCGACGGGCAGGGCAATTTCGGCAATATCGACGGCGATAACGCCGCCGCCATGCGCTACACCGAAGCGCGCATGACCGACGTGTCGACGCTGCTGCTGGAAGGCATCACCGAGGACGCGGTCGATTTCCGCCCGACCTACAACGAGGAAGACGAGGAGCCGGCCGTGCTGCCCGGCGCCTTCCCGAACCTGCTTGCCAACGGCTCGTCCGGCATCGCCGTCGGCATGGCGACCTCGATCCCGCCGCACAATGCGGCCGAGCTTTGCGACGCCGCGCTTCACCTGATCGATCATCCGGATGCGCCCGTCACCAAGCTGATGGACTTCGTGCAAGGTCCGGATTTCCCGACCGGCGGCATCATCGTCGACAGCCGAGCCTCGATCCTCGAAGCCTACGAAACGGGTCGCGGCGGCTTTCGCGTCAGGGCGAAATGGAGCCAGGAGGACCAGGGCAGGGGCACCTGGAACATAGTCGTCACCGAGATCCCCTACGGCGTCCAGAAGGCCAGGCTGATCGAAAAGATCGCCGAGCTCTTGATTGCGCGCAAGCTTCCGTTGCTCGAGGATATCCGCGACGAGAGCGCCGAGGACATCCGCGTCGTGCTGGTGCCGAAGAGCCGCTCGGTCGATCCCGGCATCATGATGGAATCGCTGTTCAAGCTGACCGAGCTCGAAAGCCGCTTTCCGCTCAACATGAACGTGTTGTCGCGCGGCAAGGTGCCGAACGTGCTGTCGCTGAAAGGCGTGCTCAAGGAGTGGCTTGAGCACCGCCGCGACGTCTTGATCCGCCGCTCCAAGCACCGTCTCGGCGAGATCGAGAGGCGGCTGGAGATCCTCGCCGGCTATCTGATCGCCTACCTCAACATCGACGAGGTGATCAGGATCATCCGCGAGGAGGACGAGCCCAAGCAGGTGATGATGGCCCGCTGGTCACTCACCGACACCCAGGCCGAAGCCATCCTCAACATGCGGCTGAGGGCGCTGCGCAAGCTCGAGGAATTCGAGATTCGTGAGGAATTCAACGGCCTGACCGGCGAGAAGAAGCAGATCGAGGCGCTACTTGCGTCCGACGCCAAGCAGTGGGCGACGATCAAGTGGGAAGTCGCCAATGTTCGCCAGAAATATGGGCCCGAGACCGAGATCGGCAAGCGCCGGACCGAGTTCGCAGATGCACCCGAACATGACCTGACCGATATCGCCCACGCCATGATCGAGCGCGAGCCGGTCACCGTCGTCGTATCGGAAAAGGGCTGGCTGAGGGCCATGAAAGGTCATCTGACCGATCACTCTGCCCTGACCTTCAAGGAAGGCGACAGCCTCAAGCTCGCCTTCCATGCCCAGACGACCGACAAGGTGCTGGTCTTCACCACCGGCGGCAAGTTCTACACGATCGGCGCCGACCGGCTGCCGGGTGGGCGTGGCCATGGTGAGCCGATCCGCATCATCGTCGACATGGACAACGACCAGGATATCGTCACCGCCTTCGTCCATGATCCCAAGCGCAAGCTGCTGCTGGTTTCGCATGACGGCAACGGTTTCATCGTGCAGGAAGAGGAGGTCGTCGCCAACACCCGCAAGGGCAAGCAGGTGATGAATGTCAAGGCGCCCGACGAGGCCCAGCGCTGCGTGACTGTCGCCGGCGACCATCTCGCCATTGTCGGCGAGAACCGCAAGATGCTGGTGTTCCCGCTGGCCGAGATCCCGGAGATGGGACGCGGCAAGGGCGTGCGCCTGCAGAAATACAAGGATGGCGGTGTCCTCGACCTCAAGACCTTCACGCTCGCAAGCGGTCTGTCCTGGCAGGATTCGGCAGATCGCACCTTCACCAAATCGCGTGACGAGCTTGCCGAATGGATCGGCGCCCGCGCCTCGGCCGGCCGCATGGTGCCAAAGGGCTTTCCGCGCACGGGCAAGTTCGGGTAGGCGCGCGAAGGAGCATGACCTTTCGGGGGGCGGTCAGGCGAGGTGGTGAAAGGGAATTCGTGTTTTCGTGCCCGGCGGCGCATTTTGTTCTTGCTTTGTGCCGGCAGCTATGCTACTAATTTCGCTATGGTGCTGATTCGCACCGACGACCCGCCTGCCAAGGCGGGTTTTTTGTTTCGGGCTCCTTTCGACCAAATTGGAATGCCGTCACGATTGCTGCACTATATCAGTGCATAAGCTTCGCCATGGGAAATCGCGGGGATAACGCATCTGGACGACACGGGGCGTTGGGGAGGTAGTCGCTTGAAGGAAGTCAGGATACAGAAGCCGGAGCGGCAGCAGCGCCTGTTTGGCCTGTCGACGCCGCTCAGGGCCGCTGTCATTCCGCCGCTGTCGGCGGCGCGCTGGCTCCTGGTGCTGATCGTCGCCGCCGGCGTTTATTTCTTCCACGGCTTCCTATTCCCGGTCCTTGCCGCCCTGGTGATCGCTTTCGCCAGCTGGCCGCTCTATCGGCGGCTGCTCGCCGGCGTCGGCGGCAACCGCACGATCGCCGCGACCCTTGCGATCCTGTTCATCCTGACCTTCCTGGTGGTGCCGATCGCGCTTGCCGGCACCTATGCCATCAACGAGGTGCGCGAATGGGTCGGCTGGGCGATCGAGACCAACCGCTACGGCGCGCCGACGCCGCACTGGATCGCCACGCTGCCTGTGGTAGGCGAATGGCTCAATGAACAATGGACGGTCAACGTTGGCCATCCAGGCGGTATCGGCGAACTGATCCAGCTGATCAGCGGCGCCAATATCGGCAGCATCTATCGCGGCGTGCTTGCCGCCGGCGGCAGCGCCTTCGGCCTTTTGCTGACGCTGCTGTTCATGATGATCGCGCTGTTCTTCGCCTATCGCGACGGCGAGCATTTCGCCGGGCAGGTCGATCGCCTCGGCGAACGCATCCTGCCGGCCAGATGGGAACGGATCTCACGCGTGGTGCCGGCGACGATCTCCTCGACCGTCACCGGCATGACGGTTATCGCCATCGGCGAAGGGCTGGTGCTGGGCATCGCTTACTGGTTGGCCGGCGTGCCGTCGCCGGTGACGCTCGGCGCACTGACCGGCATCATGGCGCTGATCCCCGGCGGCGCGCCGCTGTCGTTCACGCTGGTCTCGATTTATCTCGCCGCCAGCGGCTCGCCGATGGCCGGCCTGGCGCTGTTCATCTGGGGCGCCGTCGAACTCTTCGTCGTCGACAAGACATTGCGCCCGAAGCTGGTTGGCGGGCCGATAAAGCTGCCCTTCCTGCCAACCTTTTTCGGCCTGATCGGCGGCGTCAAGACAATGGGTTTTCTCGGCCTGTTCATCGGCCCGGTGCTGATGGCCCTGCTGGTCGCGATCTGGCGTGAATGGCTGCGCGAGGTGGAGCTGACCGATGAACTCGCTGCCGCCGAACCGGCGGAGCAGGAAGATGCACCGCCGCAGATCGAAATTGTCGCCGAACGCGCCGCCGCGAAAAAGAATCAGGCCGGGTGACTGACGGCGAGCGTGGCGCGGCGCTTACGTCCCTCGTGCAACTGCCAGAGCGAATGGCCGATCAAGGTGACGATGAGGATCGTGCCGCCGATCAGGCTGTTGCGCGACGGGGTCTCGGCGAAGATCATCCACACCCAGACCGGCGCCAGCACGGTTTCTAACAGATAGAACATCGCCACTTCCGGCCCGGAAATATATTTCGGACCGTTGGCGAGGCAGAAGAATGAAATCGGCATGATGACGGCGCCGTTGAAGACGATCCACCACGGTGCGTTGACGTGAAAACCCACCTTGGAAACCATCAGGGCGGCGACGGCCAGCGGCAGCACGACTCCGATCAGCGCGGTGAAGCCCATATCCTTGCCGCTGGCGCGGGAGATGGTGATGGCCGCGGCGATCATGAAGGCGGAGCATAGTGCCATCAGGTCGCCGAAGAGATGCCCGGTTCCGACGGAATCACCGACAATCATCACGACGCCGGCGATCATCAATGCCAACGCTGCGACCGTCAGGGGCTGTGGCCTCTCCTTCAGGAATAGCCACGACAAAAGGGCCGCGAACATGGTGGTGAAGGCCAGGATGAAAACGAGGTTGGCGGTCGAGGTGTTGTAGACGCCAGTGATGAAGGCGATCGAGCCGAGTCCGTAGAGGGCGGCAACGATGAGCCCTGACCAGCCCGGGATAAGCTGCGGTGCCTTTGCGCTCAGCGAGCGCCAGATGGCCCAGATGACGAGCGTGGCCACGAAGGTCGTGCCGGTGCGCAAGAGCAGGATCGTCCATGCCTCGCCGTCGGCGAGCCGGATCAGCGGAATGTCGACGGTCAGCGTCAACCCGCCGATGGTGGTGATCAGAAGGCCTCTCTGGTGGTCGTTGTGGGAAGACATGCAGCAATTCTCGCGATAGGCTTGGAGGCGCAAAATTGACCCGCCCGGTCTTCCGCCGATCGGCCGGAAGCCCAGCGGCATCCTCCTCGAAACAATTTAAGGGTGAATACCGAAAGCGGAAATCAGCGCGAAACCGCTTCGTGATTGTAGCGTTCCCAGCCTTTCGGGCCGAGATGCTCCTGCGGCTGGAAGCGCATCTTATAATTCATCTTGCGCGAGCCGTTGACCCAGTAGCCCAGGTAGACATGGGGCAGCCCCATCGCCCTGGCGCGGGCGATGTGGTCGAGGATCATGAAGGTGCCGAGGGAACGGTCCTCGAAGTCCGGGTTGAAGTAGGAATAGACCATCGACAGGCCATCGGCCATCTTGTCGGTGAGGGCCACGGCGATCAGTTCGCCCTGGCCCTTGCCGGTGATGAAGCTATCAGGTCCGCGGCGACGGTATTCGATGACCTTGGTGTCGACATGGGTATCCTCGACCATCATGGCGTAGTCGAGCACGGTCATGTCGGACATGCCGCCACGGCGGTGGCGGGCGTCGAGATAGCTGCGGAACAGCGAATACTGCTCGGTGGAGGGTTCGGCGTCGTGCATGGCGCCGACCAGATCCGAATTATGCTGTATGACGCGTTTCATGTTGCGGCTGGCGGTGAATTCCTGCGCCAGGATGCGCACCGACACGCAGGCGCGGCAGGTCTCGCAGGCCGGCCTGTAGGCGATGTTCTGCGACCGCCTGAAACCGCCCTGCGTCAACAGATCGTTCATCTCGGGGGCCTTGTCGCCGACCAGGTGAGTGAACACCTTGCGCTCGAACTGCCCCTCGAGATAGGGACACGGCGAGGGCGCGGTCAGAAAGAACTGTGGCGACTGGGTCGGGTGCTGCGTCATCGAGCCTTGGAAACACTCCTGCGAATCGCTCTACCTTTGGCGCGGACGCCGAAAAATTCAACAGGATTGTGAAAGCCTGTGAATGGACGTCTTCACTTTTGTGCGCAAAGGCTGCGGCCGCGCTTCAAAGCCGCTCAGCGGCCGCTGCGGCTGACGACCGTGCCGAGCAGCAGGTCGTGCAGCGTGCGCTTGCGGTCGGAAAACAGGCTCACCAGCAGGACCAGCGGCGAGAGGATGACATTGCCGGCCCAAAACAACACCGAATGGACGACGGCAGTCAACCCGTCGATGCGGCTGCCGTCGAGCCGGTCGAGCCGGATGCCCATCATCTTCATGCCGGCGGTGGCCTGATCTTTACTGCCGAGCGTGTTCCAGATGTAGAGGATGGCGACGGCCGGCACGAGAATGGAAAACAGCATCCAGCCGAGGCCGAGCGTCAACAGCCCAAACAAGAACACCAGGATCGCGAAAGGAATGGTGAGCAGCGCGACGATGAAATAATCGATGACGAAGGCGAGAATGCGCCGCGTGCGCACGCCCTCATAGGCGCGGACGTCTTCGAGCCTGCTGGTGATGATTTCGCCGTCGAGAACGCGAGCGTTCATGTCATTTCCTCGTAATCGAACCCGGGTTAATGCACGGGCCGCGTATTGATGAAATGGTGAAGGTTCGCGGTGGAATCAAGATCGAACCATTCGCCACCGTAGATGGTGACGGAGTGCCCGGCGCCGTCTGACTTGTTGAATTCATGGCGCGGATAGCGTTAGCTTGCTGCGGCGCAACAAAAGGTGCCGAGCCGAGGGGACGGGGCGACATGGACTACGACATGCTGGTCATCGGCAGCGGCCCATCCGGGCGCCGCGCCGCGGTGCAGTCGGCCAAGCTCGGCAAGTCGGTGCTGGTGGTCGACAGGGGCCGGCGTCTCGGCGGCGTGTCGGTACACACTGGCACCATACCGTCGAAGACGTTGCGCGAGACGGTGCTCAACCTCTCCGGCTGGCGTGAGCGCGGCTTTTATGGACGCGGCTACCGGGTCAAGCAGGACATTTCGGTCGGCGATCTGGTCGAGCGCCTGCACAAGACGCTCGACCATGAGGTCGAGGTGCTGCAGCACCAGTTCATGCGCAACACGGTCAAGAGCGCTCGCGCCGCGGCAAAATTCCTCGGCCCCAATAAGGTCAGCCTGACCACCGACACCGGCGACTACAGCGAGGTTGGCTTCGCCCATGCACTGATCGCGGTCGGCACCCGGCCGCACCGGCCGCGCGACGTGCCGTTCGACAAAACACGGATTTTCGACAGCGACGAGATGCTGGAGCTCGACCGGCTGCCGCGCACGCTGACGGTGATCGGCGCCGGCGTCATCGGCGTCGAATATGCGACGATCTTTTCCGCGCTCGACGTTCCGGTGACGCTGGTCGAGCCGCGCAATACCATGTTGGATTTCGTCGACCGCGAGATCGTCGACGACTTCATCCATCAGATGCGCGACCGCGGCATGACCATCCGCTTGGGCAGCGCCGTCAAGGAGATCGCCTCCAAACCCGATTATGCCGAGGTGATGCTGGCAGACGGCCGCACCATACGTTCCGAGATGGTGCTTTATGCTGCCGGGCGTACCGGCAATGTCGGCAGCCTGGGCTTGGAAGCGGTCGGCATCGAGTCCGATTCCAGGGGCCGCATCAAGGTCGATCCGCAGACCTTCCAGACCAGCGCGCCCAACATCTATGCCGCCGGCGACGTCATCGGTTTTCCGAGCCTGGCCTCGACCTCGATGGAACAGGGCAGGGTGGCCGCCTGCCATGCGTTCGGCGTGCCCTTGCCGCCGCCGCCCGAAACCTTTCCCTACGGCATCTACGCCGTGCCGGAAATCTCCACCGTCGGCCAGTCGGAGGAGCAGGTGCGCGAGAGTGGTGCTGCCTACGAGGTCGGCGTGGCGCGGTTTCGCGAGACATCGCGCGGCCACATCATGGGCGTCAATACCGGCTTCCTGAAGCTTCTGTTCTCGATCGAAACACGCCGTCTGCTCGGCGCCCATATCGTCGGCGAGGGCGCGACCGAACTCATCCACATTGGCCAGGCGGTCATCAATCTCGGCGGCACCGTCGACTTCTTCGTCAACAACACCTTCAACTATCCGACGCTGGCCGAAGCCTACAAGATCGCCGGGCTGGACGCCTGGAACCGCATGGGGCGAGGATAGCTTCGAGGCTCATCGATCTGACGTTGCAACGGCGACCGCAGGATCCGCCAGCCATTGCCTGACGATCTCGGCGTCCGGATCGCCGATTTCATGGCCGGAGGCAATGGTTTGGGTCTCGACCTTGGCGCCATGCGAACTCAGCAGGGCGGCCAACACCGGCGCGAATGGCGCATAGGTCAGGTCGGCGGCGCCGGCGATGATCAACGCCCGCGCCTTCGACAGGTCGGCCGGCGGCACCTCGTCAAGCACCGGCATCGGACGCAGCAATGCGGCGCGCTCGATCAGGCCCGGATGCAGCAGCATGACGCTTGAGACCAGATTGGCGCCGTTCGAATAACCGACAAAGGTCGCGCGGCTGAGATCGAAGCGGTGGCGCTTCGCGATGCCGTCGACGAAGCCCGCGAATGCGTCCGCCTCCGCACGGATGCTCGCCTGTTCGAAACGCGTCGGGGTGATTCGCGTGAACCAGCGGAACCCGCCCTCCTGAGGGATGCGGCCACGGACCGCAACCAGCGCCGCATGCGGCGCGATTTGCCGGCCAAGCGGCAGCAAGGTCGTCTCATCGACTCCCGATCCATGCTGCAGGAACAGCCAGTCACCGGGTAAATTGGCGGGTCGATGGAGCCGGTAGAAAAAGCCTGAATTTTCCTGCAAAATACCGTCTTCGAGGCTCTCCTCGGCCATAGTCACATCCTTTTGATTTCGCGTTACTTTCGTTAATTTGCCGGCTTCAAAACGAAATATTTTCAAGCTCCGCGAAAGTTGATTGAACCGGGCGCATTTCAGTCCGTTTCTTTGCCGATATAATCCCCCGCGGGAGGGATCGAAGCAGTGTGCGCCGGGTGGTCGCCCGGGTGGTCGCATGCCGGCATGAACAACCAGCTTTAAGGCCTTTTATCGATGACCATGCCAGTTTCGCCGGAACGCGATACGCGTATTGACGTGTTCCGGGCTCTCGCCCTCCTGACCATATTCATCGACCATGTGCCGGGCACCGTTTTCGAAACCCTGACCTACAAGAATTTCGGGTTTTCGGATGCGGCCGAGGCCTTCGTGCTGATCTCCGGCATGTCCGTCGCTCTCGCCTACGGCACCAAATTCCAGCCGGGAAACCGGCTGATTGCAACGCTGAAAATGTGGCGCCGCGCCGGCGTGCTCTATGTCACCCACATCGTCACGACGATGGTGGTCATGGCTATCTTCTGCGCGGCGGCGGTGTTTGCGAAACGGCCGGACCTTCTGACGCTGATCAACATCGAGCCGCTCGTCAGAAACCCGCCACAAGTCCTGGTCGGCATCGTCACGCTCGGCCATCAGCTCGGTTACAACAACATACTGCCGGTCTATGCAGCGCTGCTGTTGATGGCGCCGGCCTTCCTGCTGTTCATCAGCTATCGGCCACTGGCGGCGCTTGCCGTATCCGCAGCCCTTTGGCTGCTTGCCGGAATCTACCAGATCGCGCCACCGAACTACCCGGAGCCCGGGTTCTGGTTCCTCAATCCGCTGTCATGGCAATTGCTGTTCAATATCGGCATGGCCAGCGTGTTGCATGTGCGGCGCGGCGGCACCATCCCGGTCAATCTCTGGCTGGTCGGCGCCGCCGCCACCTATGTGCTCACGGCGCTCGTCTGGGTGCACAGCCCGCTGTGGGGGCATGTGTCATGGCTCGACCTGCCGGTGGTGCTGACCGGTTTCGACAAGACATTCCTGTCGTTGCCGCGACTGCTGCACATCCTGGCGATGAGCTACCTGGTCGTCGCCTTGCCTTCCGTCTCGAACCTGTTCCGCACCGGTCGTGACAATCCGCTCGCCATATTGGGCAAACGCTCGTTGCCGGTTTTCATTGCCGGAACGGTGATTGCCATGGCGGCGCAAGTGATGAAGCTGATCAACCCGGGCGGCATTGCCTATGACAGTCTGCTGCTCGCCGCCGGCATCGCCATGCAGTTCGCGCTCGCCTTCTATCTGGAGTGGCTGTCTGCCATCGGCTGGTCCGGAAAGGGCAAGCCGGTCCGCAACGAGGCGGCCCGCTCGTCCTTTGAAATTGGGCCGATGGCCGCGCAAGCGAACCGATAAACCTGGACGCTCGATCTGCCGGCCTCAAGCTATGCTCGGCGGCGGTCCGGACGATGCCCTGACGACAAGTTCGACGTCGAGCGTTTCTCGCCGCACCGTGCCGTCGAAGTCGAGGATTCTTCGCGCTGCCCGGCGGCCGATCTCGGCGATCGGCTGGGCGATGGTGGTGAGCGGAGGCTCGCAAATTGCGGCTTCAGGCACGCCGTCGAAGCCGACGACGGAAACATCGCGGGGAACCGCGATGCCCCGTGCGTTGAGCCATTCCAATGCCACCATTGCGATCCGGTCCGACATCGCCAGGATGGCGGTCGGCGGTTCCGCCGAGGCGAAGATGGTTTCGAGACCAGCCCTTGTGCTCGCCTTGTCGTTTTCGGTCTCGTAGACCGGCACCTTGGCGGTGTCGACACCGAACCTGGAAAGCTCTTCGAAATAGCCGAGGAGGCGGTCACGGGTTCCGGTATACGACGCTGTCCGGACCTGCTCGGGCGAGACAAGACCGGTGCTGTCGTCGGCGAAGGCCAGCGATAACACGGCGAAGCGGCGATGTCCAAGTACCGCCAGATGGTGCGCCGCGAGCCGGCCGCCGGCAACATTGTCGATACTGATCGCCGAGACCGTGTCGTCCTGCGAGCCGAACTCGAGCGCAACGAAGGGCAGCTTTCGTTCGCGCGTCAGCTCGACGAGACGCGGACCGCCCTCGATGCAGAACAGGATGAAGCCGTCGACCAGGGCGCTCTGGATGTTCCAGGCAAGTTTTTCCTCGTTGCCAGCCGACACCAGAGCAATTCCCGCGCCGGTGGCGTCGCAGGCCTCCGAAATGCCGGCCATCATCACGCGGGCAAAGGGGTCGTCAAAGAAATAGGACAGCGGCTCGGTGGTGGCGACGCCGATCGCATTGACCTTGCCGGCACGCAGCAGGCGGCCCTTGGGATCGGGGCCGGCATAGCCCAGCGCCTCGGCCGCCGCCTTGACCCGCTCGCGGACTTCCTCGCGCACGATTTCGGGACGGCTGAAGACATTGGAGGCAGTGCCGTGTGATACGCCCGCGGCTTTGGCGATGTCGGCCAGCCGGATGGGCCTCCTGCTGCCTTCGGTGAGTGATGCCATGTGTTTGTCTCCGGGATTCCGGTCCAACAGTATCGCCGATTACCTAACACCTTCCTTGGATCGATTCAAATTTTTGCTTGACATTTATGGTGCGGCGCGTATTCTTTGAATCGATCCAAGAGCGTTTTTCGTTCTACCGATTGGATCGATACAAGAGGAGAGTGCCATGCACCCCGTCAATTATCTGTTCGAGGACATTTACCGGAACGACTGGAGCATCCGCTCGAGCGCGGAGGCCCGGAAGCGGCGCGACAGGACCGGTCCGTGGATTCGCGACCTGCGTTTCCTGAAGCGACGCGAGTGGAGCTGATTGGCAGCGCATTTTTTCGCCTGCTGATTGGATCGATTCAAATAAGCTAGAGGAGATTAAGCCATGCACCCGGTCAAGCATCTGTTCGAAGACATCTATCGCAATTATTGGGGCATCTCGCCGGCTACCGAACGGCCGGAGCGACGGCGTGTGGTCAAGACGACCAAGCGCGACGGGCAAGTCCGGCTCGAACGTCCGCGAGACTGAGCTGGCAAGACAGAGCTCGTGGATCGAGCGCGGCTGGTGAAAGAGCAGCGGCCGCCATTGGTTGTCGCATCAATGGCGGCGCGGGCGCACCAGCGCCGAGGCGGCCATCACCAGCCAGCCGCCGATCAGCAAGGTGCCGCCGATCGGCGCCGACATCGGGAACAGCCGCGAGCCGAGGAAGTCGCGAGCGAGGAGATCTCCCGAGAACAGCAGAAGCCCGACGAGGAGGATGAGGCTTCCGCTTCGCAGGATGGTATTGCCACCGAGCAGCCCGACGGCAAGCAAAACCGGCGCATGCATGAGCAGGAAGGACGCGGCCGTACCGACGAAAGCGCCGCCGAGATGCGCCGACGCCGCCGAAAGCGCCACGCCGGTTGCGCCGCATAGGCCGCCGGCAAAAATCAGAATGCGGCTGCCTGCCGCGTGTTCATCCGTGCTCATTTTCCAGGCCTCCGTAATTGCTGGCGACCGCCTGAGATAGCGCTGCGCGAACCGTGTCAGGATTTGCCGGCTTCCGCCAGCATGTCGCGTTCGCGGCGCGACTGGACCAGCCAGTTATAGGCCGCTCCGCCCGCCATCAGCACGGATGTGCCGAGAAACACCGCGCGCATGCCGAAATGGCCACCAACGAAGCCGCCGAGCAACGGTCCGGCGACCTGCCCGACATATTGCGCCGAGATCGACAAGCCCAGCACATTGCCGCCGACGCCGTCAGGCACATTGTGGCGGATGACGCTGGTGATGCAGGGCAAAAGACCGCCAAGCGCCACGCCCATCAGGAAACGCAGGCCGACGAGCTGCCAGCCTTGCGTGACGAAGGCCTGCGGGATCAGGAGCAGCGCCGAGACTGCGAGCGCGGCAACGATGACGTTCCAGTGGCCGATACGGTCGGCGAGCTTGCCGAGCCGCGACGCCGACAGGATGGCGCCGAGCGCTGCCGCCGACATGACGATGCCGGAGACCAGCGTGACCTGGCTCGGATCTTCGATGAGCTGCTGGACATAGACGGTGATGATCGGCTCGATCGACATGGTGGCGAAACTCAACAGCGTCCCGGTCGCCAGCATGGCGACGACGGGGCGCTTGTCGGGAATTTGCGACCAGCCGCCTTTCGCCTTTTCTTCTGACGCGGCCTTGGCGGCAACCGGGCGAGGGGCCTCCTTGATCAGCAAGGTGGTTGCCAGAAAGGCCAGGAAAATGACGCCGCCGGCGAGCAGGAATGTGGCGCGGATGCCAATCAGCGGCGGCAGCGCGCCGCCGAGCAGCGGGCCGACCAGGGCACCGGCCGTGATTCCGGCCGACAGCACGCCCAGCGCCCAGCCGGAGCGATCCTTCGGCGTCTGCATGGCAACCAGGATGGTCGAGCCCGAAGAATAGCCGCCGGCAAAGCCGATCAGCAGGCGCAAGAACACCAATTGCCAGACAGTCTGCACCATGCCGGTCAGCGACATGCACATCGCCATGCCGAAACTGGCGCGCACCAGCATCAGTTTGCGGCCGTAGCGGTCGCCTAACCGCCCCCACAGGGGTGCGACCAGCGCGGCAGCAAGGAAAGTGGCGCCGTAGGCGATGCCCGACCACTGCACGATCGCCGCATGGCCCTCGGCGCCCAGCTGTTCGACGTAGAGCGGCAGGAACGGCAACAGCAGCGTCATCGCTGCGAGCGTGCTGAACGAGCCGGCAAAACACACGGCGAGATTGCGGCGCCAGTGGACGTTATGCGTGCCTTGCACGGCGAGGGTGGCGTCTTGCGGCATGTCAGAGACTGCTGTCGTTGGGTTGCTGCGGATACCATTTTGGGATACCAAACTGGTATCCGTCATGGACGCAAGGCTGGTCGCTGTCAATGCGGTCCCTGCAAAGTGATCGCCAGTAATGGCCGGTGAGCAGAGGGCCAATGAACCGGCTCCAACAACGGAACGCCAATGTCGCAGATGCAGAACGTCGAAAAGCAGCTTCGCGAGATGATCCTCGGGCTCGAGATCGGTCCCGGCGAGCGGCTGACGGAGCGCTGGGTCGAAAGCCGCTTCGGCGCCTCGCGCACGCCGGTCAGGGCGGCGTTACTGCGGCTCGAGACCGAAGGCCTGATCTGCCGCGACGGCCGCGGCTGGACGGTCTCGCCCATCAATCTTGCCGAGCTGGAGCAGATCGCCGTCTATCGCGAGGCGGTCGAGGTCGCGGCAGTCAGGCTGACTTGTGCCTTGCAGGACAGGGGTGCCGTCGAAATCATCGAGGCGATGCTCGATTCCTGCGACGACCAGACGCCGCGCGAGGAATGGCATCGTGTCGGCATGGATTTTCATATCGAGCTGGCGCGCCTGTCAGGCAACGAGTTCCTGTTCAGAGCGGTTCGTGATGCGATGACGCGCCTGTCGCGCGCCCGCTGGCTCGAGGTTCGCGACGAGGCAGCGCTTGGCCGTGCCTGGGCCGAACACCATGACATTCTGTCGGCGGTGCGGGCCGGCGATGCCGACGGGGCCGCCTGCCTGCTTTCATCTCATATCGACGGTAGCCGCGACCGGCTGGTCACGTCGTTGCGCAACGACCGGCGCGGCCTGCGCGCCAGGGGATTTGCCGTCGTCGCTTGAGTGAGGATCGGCGGCCATTGATCACGAAAAAGGCAGATGAGCGAAGAAAGCTACTTTCGGTCTCGCTTCGCAAATGCCGATGGCGTAAGAGCGGCGATGGAAAACAACCGATTTGACACACCCGTGACCGTCAAGGGCGCGGCGGGAAGCAATCAGCTCTTGCGTACGGCCCGCGAGGCTTCCGACTACCTCCTCAACAATTGGCCCGGCAAGCGCAGCCCCAAGCACCGCGAAGCGCTGCAAGCCTGTCATGATGCGCTGGCCGGCGACAAGCCGGCCATGAACGCAAGACGGGCCTTCATTGCCGCCGCCCGCGAAGTGAACGTCTTCGTCAGCGACAAGGCGCCGGCCTGAGGCATAGCGGGGACTTGATCGAGACCCGGGCCGCCTGACAGGCCTGATATCATCACTCGGCCGTTTCGGTGTTGGTTTGGGACTCGCTTTCGCCCTCGGGCTTCGAGCGCTCCTTGGCCGCGACCTTGGCAGCCTGCTTTTCCGCCTTCTTGGCAGCCTTCTGCCGGTCGCGTTCCTTGCGTTCCTGACCGTAGTTCGGTGCTCGTGGCATATCGTTTCCTTTCATTGTGCTTGGCCTTTGCCTAGGAGCATTGGGCCACAAACACAACACCGCAAGGCACGATCGGCTCCATATCTCGTCGCAGTCCGGGGAGCCCCGCTTCAGGGCGTTTTTTCAGGCGCCGTCCCGGTCGAGGACGAGATCGGCGGGCCCGAACCGGTCCTTTGCCGTGAATTGCTGGTGCCAGTAGGGATAGAGCACGGGCGGCCTGCTGACCACGTCGAGGCGTGTGCGCTCCTCATCGCCGAGCACCAGGCTTGCAGCAGCGATATTGTCCTTGAAATGCGCTTCGGTTCGTCCGCCGATCACCAGCGAACTGACGGCGGGCCGGCCAAGCAACCAGGCAAGCGCCACCTGCGCTGCCGACACGCCGTGGTTCTTGCCGATATCGATCAGCACGTCGACGATCCGCCACAGCCGGTCCTCGTCGCGGATCGGGCGGTTCCGACCAGCCGCTGAGCTGGCGGGCGGTCGGCTGGTCACGGTGATATTTGCCGGACAGCAATCCGCCGGCGAGCGGGCTCCAGACCAGCACGCCGAGCCCCTGGTCGACCGAGATCGGCAACAATTCATACTCGGCCTCGCGGGCTTCCAGAGTGTAGTGGATCTGCTGGGTGACGAAGCGCGGCTGGTGATGACGGTCACTGATACCGAGCCCCTTCATCACCTGCCAGCCGGAATAATTGGAACAGCCGACATAGCGGACCTTGCCCTGCGCGACCAGCGTGTCGAGCGCGGCGATGGTTTCCTCGAGCGGTGTCAGGCCATCCCACTCGTGCAGGAAATAGATGTCGATGACATCGGTCCTGAGGCGCTTCAGGCTCCTCTCGCATTCGCGGATCAGATGATAGCGCGACAGGCCTTCATCATTGGGGCCTTTGCCGATCCGCATGCGCGCCTTGGAGGCGATCAACACGTCGCCCTTGCGCTTGCCGCCGAGCGCCTCGCCGATGATCTCCTCTGACACCCCGTTCGAATAAACGTTGGCGGTGTCGATGACGTTGATGCCGGCATCGATGCAAAGGTCGATCATCCGGCGCGCCTCGTCGAGATCGGTCTTGCCGACCGCCGAAAACGCGCCGCCGCCGCCGAACGTCATGGTGCCCATGGTCAGCGTCGAAACCTTCAGCCCGGAACGGCCGAGAGTGCGGTATTCCATGTCGTATCCTCATGATTTATCGGGAAAGGGCGTTTCAAACGACAGCCCTGAATGAACCGGGCATTTGTAGGATAATTCGTTCCGCTTGTCGCCCGTGTTGCAGGGCAACATCGATCACATCTTACGGATTGGACGCGCAGCCAGCGCAACAGCGGCTGCAATAAAACCGTCATTGCTGGCCTATACTAACATCGGTTCAGCGCTTCGATTTCCGGCCGCCGGGCCGGGCGGCAGAGCGCCTGACAGCGGCCGACACGGCCTGTAAGCGGAGCAGCGCAAATGACCGAGATAAAACAGAATTCCCCGGCCAGGGACTGGCTGGAAGCGGAACTCGCCGACACGCTCGACGAAGATTATGAGCTGGAAATCTCTGAGCCGGCGCTGTCGATGGAGATCGCCAAGATCTATAAGAATGCGCATCCGCCATCGATCGACCGCCTGCAATATTTTCGGGATCTAATCACGCTGCAATCCGAATTGATCAAGCTGCAGTCCTGGGTCGCCTATCACAAGAAGAAGCTCGTCGTGGTATTCGAGGGCCGCGACTCGGCGGGCAAGGGTGGCGTCATAAAGCGCATCACCCAGCGGCTCAATCCGCGCATCTGCCGCGTCGTAGCACTACCGGCGCCGACCGAGCGCGAGAAGTCGCAATGGTATTTCCAGCGCTACGTTCCGCATCTGCCGGCCGGCGGTGAGATCGTGCTGTTCGACCGCTCCTGGTACAACCGCTCCGGCGTCGAGCGGGTGATGGGCTTTGCCCAGCCGGATCAGGTCGAGGAGTTCTTTCGCGACGTGCCGGATTTCGAACGCATGCTCCTCCGCTCAGGCATTACGCTTGTCAAATACTGGTTTTCGATCACCGATGAGGAGCAGCAGATGCGCTTTTTGATGCGCATCCACGACCCGATGAAGCAATGGAAATTGTCGCCGATGGACCTCCAGTCGCGCGTGCGCTGGGAGCAGTACACCAAGGCCAAGGAAGAAACCTTCGCCCGCACCAACATCCCGGAAGCTCCCTGGTTCATCGTCGAGGGCAACGACAAGAAGCGGGCGCGGCTGAATTGCATCGACCATCTCCTCAAGCAAATGCCCTATGAGGAGGTGCCGCACGAGGAGATCACACTACCGGAGCGCGTCTTCAATCCCGAATACGAACGTCAGGTGCTGCCGCGCGAACTGTATGTGCCGGAGAAATACTGACTAAAGCAGCGAGGAGGGGCGCTGCCTCCGTGGGCAGCGCCCTGCAACAAGCTAGGCGCGCTCGATGATGACATGCGTGGCCTTCGGCGTCGCGACCTGCTCGCTGCAGCGGTAGCCGAGCTTGGGCATGTCGATGCCGGCAAAAAGGCTCTCGCCTGCGCCGAGCAGGACAGGTGAGATCGCCAGATGCATCTCGTCGATGAGCTTTTCCTTGAGATACTGCCGGATCGTAGAAACGCCACCGCCCAGCCGTACATCCTTGCCGTCAGCCGCTGCTTTCGCCTTCTCCAGCGCTGAGTGGATGCCGTCGGTCACGAAATAGAAGGTCGTGCCGCCCTCCATGACAATGGGATCCCGCTGATGGTGCGTCAGCACGAAGACCGGCACGTGGTATGGCGGATTGTCTCCCCACCAGCCTTTCCAGCTCTCGTCAGGCCACTCGCCGCGGATCGGCCCGAACATGTTGCGGCCGAGGATCCAGGCGCCGACATTCTCGAAGCTGCGCGCGGCGAACGCCTCGTCAGTGTCCGTGGTCCCGCCATCCTTGCCGAGAACCATCTTGCGGAAGGTGCGGGTGCCGAACATCCATTCGTGCAGGGCTTCCCCGCCAACACCCAGCGGGTTCTTCAGGTCTTGGTCGGGACCGGCGCCGAAGCCGTCGATCGACAAGGTGAAAGCGCTGACGCGAAGTTTGGACATGAGAGCCTCCTTGATAACCAATTGTGAGATGCACGCAGTTATCGGGTAGCTTAACTGATTGCATTTTGCAAGCGGTTTTTTGAATCGCCGGGGCCAATCGCTTCCAAATCATGTTGGAATGACCAATCTCAATGTTGGCGCCGCCCCTCATCCGCCTGCCGGCACCTTCTCCCCGTATAGTGACGGGGCGAAGGGGCTGGCCGCAACCTCGGCGATGTTTTTGCAACGCTGGAGATTGGCGAAATCTTTTGCGAACGCGTCTTTCTCCCCGTCACTATACGGGGAGAAATGCCCGGCAGGGCAATGAGGGGCAGCGCAAACCTGAAGCGATTGCCTGCGGTGGCCATGTCGCGCTTTGGACGAAGGAACGTTACTCGATGTGGGCGCTACGGAGGCGCATCACCCCTTCAGCATCTCAGCCACTTCCGGCGCGAAATAGGTCAGGATGCCGTCGCAGCCGGCGCGCTTGAAGGCCAGCAGCGATTCAAGCATCGCCTTTTCCCCGTCGATCCAGCCATTGGCGGCGGCGGCCTTGATCATCGAATATTCGCCCGACACTTGATAGGCGAAGGTCGGCATCTGCAACTCGTCCTTCAGCCGGCGGATGATGTCGAGATAGGGCAGGCCGGGCTTGACCATCAGCATGTCGGCGCCCTCGGCGAGATCCTGCTCGGCCTCGCGCACCGCTTCGTCGGAATTGGCGTGATCGATGTAATAGGTCTTCTTGTCGCCCTTGAGCAGGCCGGCGGTGCCGACCGCCTCGCGGTAGGGGCCGTAAAAGGCGGATGCGAACTTGGTCGCATAGGACATGATCGCTACATCCTGAAACCCATTGGCGTCCAGCGCATCGCGGATGGCACCGATCCGGCCGTCCATCATGTCCGAGGGGGCGATGATGTCGGCCCCTGCCGCCGCCTGGATGACGGCTGCTGCCGTCACCTGCTCCACCGTTTCATCATTGACGATAATGCCGTCGCGCAAGATGCCGTCATGGCCATGCGAGGTGAACGGGTCCAGCGCCGCGTCGGTGATGATGCCGATCTCCGGCACCGCGCGCTTGATGGCGCGGGTGGCGCGGTTGATGATGTTTTCCGGATCGAGGATGTGCGAACCGGTCTGATCGCGCAGGCCGAGCTCGACATTGGGGAAAGTGGCGATCGCCGGAATGCCAAGCTTAGCCGCGCGCTCAGCCTCCTTGACGGCGAGGTCGAGCGACAGGCGGAAGACGCCGGGCATGGCGGCGATCGGTTCGCGCACTTGTCTGCCGTCGACGACAAAGATCGGCCAGATCAGATCGTCGACCGAGAGCCGGTTCTCCTGGACAAGGCGGCGCGACCAATCGGCCTTGCGCATGCGCCGCAGCCGCCGGCTGCCGGTGATCTCGTCGACGCTGCGCGCGCCGGCAGGCTTTGCAGGGGTGAATTTGTTCATCGCCAAAACTCCGGATCGGGCGACTTTTACCACGAGCCTCCGCTGCTGACCAATGCGACACGATTGTGCCAGCGGTCCTGTCGGGCGCTATTCTGGTTGGCCATTGCCTGACAGGATCTGCGCAGCACCCCGCATGGCGACGCGGAATGCCTCGTCGAAGTTGACGCCGCGCACTTGCCACTTGTAGGTCTTGCCGGCCATGGCAAGCCGCCAATCGGCGATCCAGCCCAACTCCTTGTCGCTCCAGACTAGGCTGCCGGCCAAGAGCTCTTGGTTGCCGACAGTTCTCGCCAGCAATTCGGGTGAGAGCGCACGCACCTGTTCGAAAATCGCCCCGGTTTTTACCAGAGCGGCCTTGCTTGGAATGACGATCTTCATCGCCAACGGTCCGGCTGCCGATTGAAAGGACTCTGCCATATAGGGGCTTTCGTCTCCGTCGCTCGCCAAGACAAAATGCTGGCGTGCATCTTGCACAGCCAGCAGTACCGAGATGATCGGCCGCTCGCCGAGCCACGGCTTGCTGCCGAGCTCAGCAAGCACTTTATCGATCACCGGCGGCGTGTACTGGCAAGTGAGATCGTGCGGCCGGTCGTACGTGCCTTGATCATCATGGTTTGGAATACCTTCCATGCGATCGCGGTAGCGGAAGCTGCTGACGAAGCTGCCGGCCTTGTCGCGCAGTGCTGTCATCTGAGGTTTCGCCGGCAGGCGCTGGTCGCCGGATACCCGCACCAGCACTTTGTCGAGGCAGACCTTGAAGCCGGCCTGACGATGTTCTTCTCCCTGACCATTGACGATGGTTTGCGACTGGTAGAGTTCGGCGAGGCTTGTCGCCAAGGCTGGATGGCCAGCCAGGCAGGTGCCGATCAACCCGATTGCCATCAGCGCAGGGCGCGAAAATCGAATCATAGACGACGTCCCGTCGGTGCGCGTTGCAACGCGCCTGCCATGACTTTTTCGTCATTGCTGCCTCTAGCCATCGATTGTTAGCACCGGCGTCCGGTCCGGGCCAGAGGCTGCGCTGGCGTGCCCGCCATTGACGCGGCCATGCGCCACGCTTTAGCACTTCACTCCCGGCGGGGCGCGGGGAGGGTTCTCTGGCGATGGATTTTGGCGGAGGCGACGAGATTCGCTTCGAAAGATTGGGCAGGGCCGGCGTCGTCACGCTGACGCGGCCGCAGGCGCTCAATGCCGTAACCCACCGCATGGTCAAGGCGCTGGACAAGGCGCTGCGCAGCTGGGAGCGTGACGACGGCATTGATGTCGTTGTCGTCAAGGCCGAGGGCAGGGCGTTTTCGGCAGGCGGCGACATCCTTCATATCTATGAGGCCGGCCGGGCAGGAAAGCCTCCGGTCGATTTCTTCGCCGACGAATACCGGCTGAACGCCCGTATCGCCCGTTTCAAAAAACCCTATGTCGCGCTGATCGACGGCATCGTCATGGGCGGCGGCGTCGGCATCTCCTTCCATGGCTCGCAGCGGGTGCTGACCGAGAACGCCCAGTTCGCCATGCCCGAGGTCGGCATTGGCTTTTTCCCGGATGTCGGCGCCAGCCATCTGTTGCCGGATCTCGGCGGCAGCTTCGGCATGTATCTGGCGCTGACCGGCAACCGCATCCGCCATGGCGATGCTTTGTGGTCGGGCCTGGCCACGCATACGATCAGAGCGGAGGATCAAGCTGGCTTTCTCGACCGGCTGGCGGCAAGCGGCGACCCGGAATCGGTGCTGCGCGGCTGCTTCGTCCCGGCCAAACGCGAGACCGACATGCCGACGCTCGAAGCCATCGCCAGGCATTTCGCGCAGCCGTCGCTGGCCGATATCGTCGCCAGCCTGGAGCGGGCAGCCACTGCCGACGAGTTCGCGGCAAAGACGCTGGCCACCATCCGCACCCGGTCGCCGACCAGCCTGCATGTCGCCTGGCGCCAGATCAGAGCCGGGCAGACGTTGTCGATGGACGAGTGCATGAAAATGGAGTTCCGTATCCTCAACCGCATGCTTGCCGGGCACGACTTCTATGAAGGCATCCGTGCTGCCATCATCGACAAGGGCTCGACGCCGCAATGGCGGCCGGCAGGCATCGATAAGGTCAGCGCCGTCGACGTCGATGCCTATTTCGCACCGCTCGGCGGACGGGAACTGAAGTTGTGAGCGAGGCCGCCTCGAGACGCGTGGTGCTGCAGCCCTCGACGGTCGAGGTCATCTTCGCCTGGTTCCAGCGCGTCATCGCCGGCTACTGCCTGCTGTTCGGCATCTTGTACTGGATCCGGCTGATCGGCTTTTACCCCGGCCCCTTATGGCGCTTCGACCTGATGCCGGTGCACTGGCAGGTGGCGGCGGTGGTGCTGGCGGTGTTTTTTCCATTCGCCGCCGCCGGCCTGTGGATGCTGGCGTCCTGGGGGCCGGTGATCTGGTTCATCTGCGCGGTGACCGAGACGGTCATGTATGCCGGCTTCCCCGAGCTGTTCGGCCACCGGCTGCTGATCGTCGCCTCGCATCTTGCGGTGGCGCTGCTCTACATCGTATTCCGCGTGGTGATCTGGATCCAGAAGCGGCAGGCCCGGCGATAGCAATTCCGGTCAAGGATCGGTGGCTAAATCTTTAGGTTAATTATCCTTGCTCGGGTGACCGCCCGTTAAGCCTCTTTCGAAACCCCTTACCGGTAAGCTCTTGTTAGCCTTGGCGTTTAAGTCGAATTTTATGAGTATTCGATAGTGTCGTGATCAAGGTGAAGAACAAAAAATCACCGGGCGACAAACGAGAGGCAAAGACAATGATCAATTCGCGTCCGGCGGCGAAGACCGCCAACGTATCCGATGACCGCCGCGAGGCGATCCGTTCGCTGTACATGGAATCGCTGCAGTTGGTCGAACGGCTGCATCGCCGTCTGCTTGACGTGATCAAGGACGAATTCGACCGCAACGGCCGCTCCGACATCAACGCCATCCAGGCGCTGCTCCTGTTCAACATTGGCAATTCGGAGCTGACCGCCGGCGAACTGCGCTCGCGCGGCTACTATCTCGGCTCGAATGTCTCCTACAATCTGAAGAAGCTGGTCGATCTCGGCTTCATCAATCACCAGCGCTCGCGCATCGACCGCCGTTCTGTGCGGGTTTCGCTGACGCCGAAGGGCAATGAGGTGGCGGAGGTCGTCGCCGGCCTATATGAGCGCCATGTCGGCTCGATCGAGCAGGTCGGCGGCATCAACACCGAAGAGTTCAAGCAGATGAACCGCGCCCTCCAGCGGCTGGACCGGTTCTGGAACGATACCATCGCATACCGGATGTAATCGCACCCGCTGCATCAAGATCTGAAGCTGGACCACGGAAGCGCTCCCGCGGAGCGGACCAAAGGCCGATGCCGAAAAGCACCGGTCTTTCCGTTTCGTCAGGCCGGCCGATCCAAATTCGAGCAACAGCCACGTTGCCGCCATATTCCAGTGGAACCGAAGATGCGGGTGATGCTGGGGCCAAAGCCGTGCATTTGTCCTGTGCTCAAATCACTTCATGTGTTTTTACACCGAAGTGATGCGGGCCATGGTTGGCTAATTGTTAAGAAGCCAACTCTAGAGTGCGGGCGAGACCGCCCGGTAGGTTGAATTGTAGCAAGAATGTCTGGACCGCCCATGAGAACCAGCCGCCGTTTCTTCCTTTCAGGAGCCTCCGCGCTCGCAGCCGCTATGGTCGCCGGCCGCGCCAGTGCGCAGGATGTGATCGGGGATATCCTGAAATCCTCGGCCCGCGGCAATTGGGACGACCAGTTCGACGCCCGCCCCAGCCAGGGCGGCAAGGTGGCCTCGACGCTGCCGATCTTCAGCCTGCAGACCGTTTCGTTCACCGAGCAGGCGGTCGCGCAATACCAGAACATTGTCGCCCAGGGCGGCTGGGAGCCGGTTCCCGACACCAAGAAATTGCAGCTCGGCGTCGACGATCCGGACGTGGTCCCGCTGCGCAAGCGTCTGATGATTGCGGGCGATCTGGCGCAGAGCGCCGGCATTTCGACAGCCTTCGATTCCTATGTCGACTCCGCGGTCAAGCGCTTCCAGGCGCGCCATGGCCTGCCTGCCGACGGGACGCTGGGCCAATATTCTTATGCCGCGATGAATGTTTCGGCGCCAATTCGGCTCGGCCAGTTGCAGACCAATCTGCAGCGGCTGCGCGAGCGCGCCGGCACGCTGGGCAACCGTTACGTGCTGGTCGACATCCCGGGCGCCCAGATCGAAGCCGTTGAGAACGATCGCGTCGTGCTGCGCCATACCGCAATCGTCGGCAAAATCGACCGGCAGACGCCGATCGTCAATTCCAAGATCAACGAGATCATCGTCAATCCCTACTGGAACGCGCCGGTCTCGATCGTGCGCAAGGACATCATTCCGCTGATGCGGAAGGACCCCAACTATCTCAAGGACAGCCACATCCGTCTGTTCGCGCCGGATGGCAGCGAGGTTGATCCGCTGACCGTCGACTGGTCGACCGACGACGCCGAGAAGTACCGCTTCCGCCAGGATCCGGGCGCTGGCAACGCCATGGCCTCGGTCAAGATCAATTTCCCCAGCCCGGACGGCGTCTACATGCACGACACGCCGCAGCAGAGCCTGTTCGGCAAGATGATGCGCTTCGATTCCTCGGGCTGCGTGCGCGTCCAGAACGTGCGCGACCTCGTCACCTGGATTCTGCGCGATACGCCGGGCTGGAATCGCCAGCACTTCGAGGCGGCGATCAAGAGCGGCGAGAACGTCCCGGTGCAGGTCACCAATCCGGTGGCGGTCTATTTCCTCTACATCTCGGCCTGGTCGACGGGGCCGGGCGTGGTGCAGTTCCGCGACGACATTTACGGCCTTGACGGGGCCAACGAGCTGCAGATCACATCCGCGCTCTAAGCAGCTGAGCTCATTTGCAAAAGGCCGCCGCAAGGGCGGCCTTTTTTATTGTCGTCGTCGTTCTCTGAGCTTTGCGCATGATTCCGAAAATCGGCTCGCCACGGATCACATGCAAACCATGCGGCGCTGTTCAGGAAATCACGCGAAGCCCTGCTGTCGGCCGGCAGGCGAGGAAATAATGTGCTTTCAGGGCGCTGGCGCAATCCGGCCAGCAAATTTCGCGCAGCAAACGTGGCGGGCCGAAAGCAACTGTGTTAATGGCGCGACAGACCCCGAACCTTGAGGATTTCAGCCCATGGCAACAGCAGCGGCAGTGTCGAACAAATTCGAATCCTTCTTCGAAACCACGCTTGCCGATGCCGACCCCGAGATTTTCGGCGCCATCCGCAACGAACTCGGCCGCCAGCGCCATGAGATCGAGCTGATTGCCTCGGAAAACATCGTCTCGCGCGCCGTGCTCGAGGCGCAAGGGTCGATCATGACCAACAAATATGCCGAGGGCTATCCGGGCAAGCGCTACTATGGCGGCTGCCAATTCGTCGATGTCGCCGAGGAACTGGCCATCGAACGCGCGAAAAAGCTGTTCGGCTGCAACTTCGCCAACGTCCAGCCGAATTCCGGCAGCCAGATGAACCAGGCGGTGTTCCTGGCGTTGCTGCAGCCCGGCGACACCTTCATGGGCCTCGACCTCAATTCCGGCGGCCACCTGACGCATGGCTCGCCTGTCAATATGAGCGGCAAATGGTTCAAGGTTGTCTCCTATGGCGTGCGCAGGGAAGATCATCTGCTCGACATGGATGCGATCGAGAAGACCGCCCATGAGACCAAGCCGAAATTGATCCTGGCCGGCGGCACCGCCTATTCACGCGTCTGGGACTGGAAGCGTTTTCGCGAGATTGCCGATTCGATCGGTGCCTATCTGATGGTCGACATGGCCCACATCGCCGGCCTGGTCGCCGGCGGCGTGCATCCGTCGCCGCTGCCGCACGCCCACGTGGTCACCACCACGACGCACAAATCGCTGCGCGGCCCGCGCGGCGGCATGATCCTTTGCAATGACGAGGACATTGCCAAGAAGATGAACTCGGCCGTCTTCCCCGGCCTGCAGGGCGGACCGCTGATGCATGTCATCGCCGCCAAGGCGGTGGCTCTGGGCGAAGCGCTGAAGCCGAGCTTCAAGATCTACGCGGAGAGCGTCGTTGCCAATGCCAAGGCGCTGGCCTCCAGCCTGCAGGAAACCGGTCTCGACATTGTCTCCGGCGGCACCGACAATCATCTGATGCTGGTCGATCTGCGTCCCAAGAACGCCACCGGCAAGCGCGCCGAAGCTGCCCTTGGCCGCGCCAACATCACCTGCAACAAGAACGGCATCCCCTTCGATCCGGAAAAGCCTTTCGTCACCTCGGGCGTTCGGCTCGGCACGCCGGCCGGCACCACACGCGGCTTCGGCCAGGCCGAGTTCCGTGAGATCGGCAAGCTGATCACCGAAGTGCTGGATGGACTGAAGGTCGCCAATTCCGATGAGGGCAATGCGGCCGTCGAGGCAGCCGTGAAGGCCAAGGTGGCGGCATTGACGGATCGTTTTCCGCTTTATCCGTATCTTGGTTGACCGACGCTAGTGACCTCCATGTGCGGGACAATCCCGGTGCGACAGCAAGGCACCTGCGGAGAAGCTCAATGATGCCAACTTTCCGTTTCGCCGGCTTTGGTGCCTTGCTGGCATCGGCTATCTTGCAGCTGTCCGGCCTCGCCTTGGCACAGACCGAGCCGACCCCGGCAGCACCCAAGACAGAGACCTTCGGCAGGTGGTCCACCACGGTGGACGAGGTCAACACCGGTGAGGATGTGCGCAAGACCTGCGCCGCCTCGACGGTCTTTTTCGACGCAAACGGCACCAGCGGCACCCTTACGCTAGCCATCTCGAATGGCGACGTACTGCCGCCCGAGGGCTATCCGAGCCTCATCATCGCCGTGAGAAACGGTGACTTGCCTAAGGGCGACAACATCCCGGCGGTGTTCCGCGACGTCAACGACAAGATCAAGGCTGGTTTTCATCTTATCGCCGACGGCCAGTGGATAGTGAACAACAAGCCCGAGACAACCCTCGCCATACTGCGTGCCATGCGCCGTACCAGCGCCCTCGATGTCAGCTTCGCCGACAAGCCGGTCGCAACCATATCGATGGACGGCTTCACCAAGGCCTATCGCTATCTCGGCACGTCCTGCGGCTTCCCGACCGGCGACGTCGCTCCCTGATTGGCGGATTGCCGTCCAACTGATTGCCGCTCTCGCAATTTTCCTCGTGCCTCGCTATCTCTGAGACGCGATCGGTCATCGGCCATACTTTGCCATCGTGGCAAAAACCTCTAAGCCTTTCGCTCCACGAGAATCGCGAACCGAAGGCTCTCCATGCGCTGTCCCTACTGCCAGTCCGAAGATACGCAGGTAAAGGATTCGCGCCCCGCCGAAGACGGCGCGGCGATCCGCAGGCGGCGCGTCTGCCCGGATTGCGGCGGCCGCTTCACCACTTTCGAGCGCGTCCAATTGCGCGACCTCGTCGTGGTGAAGAAGTCGGGACGCAAGGTGCCGTTCGACCGCGACAAGCTGCTGCGCTCGGTCGAGATTGCGGTACGCAAGCGTAACGTCGACCCGGAGCGCATCGACCGCGCGGTGACCGGCATAGTGCGCCAGCTGGAAAGCTCGGGCGAGACCGAGGTCGCCTCCGGCGAAGTCGGCCGGCTGGTCATGGAGGCGCTTAAGTCGCTCGACGATGTCGCCTATGTGCGCTTTGCCTCCGTCTACCGCAATTTCCGCGAGGCCAAGGATTTCCACGACGTGTTGGGCGAGCTCAAAGGCGACGAGCTCAAAAGTGACGAGCCCAGGGGCAGAGAGCTGAAGAGCGAAGAGGACGCCGGCTGAGCATGGCAGGGTCCGAGCGCAGCACGGCGAAGCAAGAGGTCCTCGATCGCCGCTATATGGCGGCAGCCCTCAGGCTGTCGCGCAAAAATGCCGGCCGGACGTCGACCAATCCTTCCGTCGGCACGCTCATCGTACGCGATGACGGCGACGGGCCAATGATCGTCGGCAGCGGCGTCACGGCCGTCGGCGGCCGGCCGCATGCCGAAACCGAGGCGCTGGCCGAGGCCGGTGAGCTGGCGCAAGGCGCCACCGCCTATGTAACGCTGGAGCCTTGCGCCCATCACGGCCGCACGCCGCCTTGCGCCAATGCGCTGGTCAGCGCCGGCGTGGCGCGGGTGGTTGGCGCTGCCAGCGATCCGGACCCGCGTGTTTCCGGCAAGGGCTACGCCATCTTGCGTGCCGCGGGCGTCGAGGTGATGGAAAAAGTGCTGGCGGCCGAGGCCGCGGAGCAGATGGCCGGCTATTTGATTCGATCTCTGAAAAAACGCCCGGAAGTGATTCTGAAGCTTGCGCTTTCGAGCGACAATAAGATCGGCGTGAAAGGCGAGGGGCAGGTCTCCATTACCGGCGATATCGCGCGGCGCGAAGTCTATCTGATGCGCGCCGAAGCGGACGGCATATTGATCGGCATCGGCACCGCGCTGGAGGACGATCCGGCGCTGACGGTGCGGCTGCCGGGACTTGAGAACCGTTCGCCGGCGCGCATCGTGCTCGACCGCCAGATCAGGCTGCTGGAGACCTCGAAGCTGGTTTCCGGCGTCGACCGGGTCCCGCTCTATGTCGCCGCGTGTGCCGAGGCCGATCCACGTCGGCGGGCCGCGCTCGAACGCACCGGAGTGCGCTTCATCGGCACTGAGACGTATGAAGGCGATATTGCGCTGCCGGAACTGCTCGAGGATCTGGCGGCGCTGGGCATGGCGAGCGTGCTGGTCGAGGGCGGCGCCAAGGTGGCCAAGGCGTTCCTCGACGAACAACTCGTCGATCGCATCGTGCTGTTTCAGGGGCCGGATGCGATCGGCGAGGACGGCATTGCATCGCCGATAGATGCCAACCATATCCCGCCGGGATTTCGCAAATTGCGCGACATGCGTTTCGGCGAAGACACATATGCCGAATGGACAAGAGACATTTAGGACCGAACTGATGTTCACTGGGCCAAAGTAATGTTCACTGGAATCGTCACCGATGTCGGCACCGTCGCCGCCGTGAAGCCGCTCAGGGAAGGCGTCGGTTTGCGCATCGACACCGCCTACGATCCGCAGACCATTGCCATTGGCGCTTCAATTTCGTGCGGCGGCGTCTGCCTGACGGTAACGGGATTGCCGGAAGACGGTGCGAACGCACGCTGGTTCGAAGTCGAGGCCTGGGAAGAAGCACTCAGGCTGACGACCGCGATGGGCTGGAAATCCGGCACGCGCATCAACCTGGAGCGGGCGCTGAAGATCGGCGACGAGCTTGGCGGCCATATCGTGTCAGGCCATGTCGACGGAATGGCCGAGATCGTGGCCCGCAAGGAAGAGGGTGACGCCGTTCGCTTTACCCTGGAAGCACCGCGCGAGCTTGCCAAATTCATCGCCCCCAAGGGTTCCGTCGCGCTCGACGGCACTTCGCTCACCGTCAACAAGGTCGAAGGCACCCGCTTCGACGTGCTATTGATCCACCACTCGCTGACGGTCACCACCTGGGGCGAACGCCAGGTCGGCGACCGCGTCAACCTCGAGATCGACACCATGGCCCGCTACGCGGCGCGACTGGTGGAGGCGGCCAAAGAGGGACTTTGAGGCGATCGCCCATAAAGTCCATTCCCTGATGCGGCCGCCACCGGGTTGGCCTTGAACGTTCCTTCAGCAATCTTCCGCTTGCGATCAAACCGGCTTCGGCCTAAGTCACCGGCGATCCCCGGAGACATCTATGGCTGGCACATCCCAACACGGCAAAGCGTTCATCCGTCCGAAGAAGAAGGCCCACCTTCTTGTCATCGAGGCGCGCTTTCACGACGACCTTGCGGACGCATTGCTCGAAGGCGCGACCAGCGCGCTCGACGAAGCGGGCGCGACATACGATGTCGTCACCGTTCCGGGCTCGCTCGAAATCCCGGCGGTGATTTCCTTCGCGCTCGACGGTGCTTCCGAAGGCGGGACGAGCTATGACGGTTTCGTCGCCCTCGGCACGGTGGTCCGCGGCGACAC
Source organism: Mesorhizobium sp. M0983 (assembly GCF_040318975.1). Lineage (NCBI taxonomy): Bacteria > Pseudomonadati > Pseudomonadota > Alphaproteobacteria > Hyphomicrobiales > Phyllobacteriaceae > Mesorhizobium > Mesorhizobium sp. M0983. The sequence continues at coordinate 103,756 of NZ_JAMYNH010000011.1, forward strand.
CTATCATTTCGATATCGTCGCCAATGAATCCAGCCGTGCCCTGATGGACCTGTCCGTGCAGGATTCAGTCTGCATCGGCAATGGCATCCTGACCACCGAAAACGACGAACAGGCCTGGACACGGGCCAGGCGCTCCGAAGGCGACAAGGGCGGCTTTGCGGCGCGTGCGGCGCTGACCATGATCGCCCTAAAGGAACAACTGGGAGAGCGAACGTGAGCGAACCCGCTTCGCCCGGCCAGCCTGCGGTTCGCCATGCGAACAAGCGCGGTGCTGCCCGCCTGGCGGCTGTGCAGGCGCTCTACCAGATGGATGTCGCCGGCAGCGGCGTGTTTGAGATCACCGCCGAATACGAGGCGTTCAGGCTCGGCAAGGAAGTCGACGGCGCGCTCTATCGCGAGGCCGATGCGCAATGGTTTCGCGCCATTCTTGCCGGCGTTGTCGAGCACCAGAAGACCATCGATCCGATTATCCGCCAGGCGCTGACCGAGGACTGGCCGCTGTCGAGGCTCGATTCGACGTTGCGCGCCATATTGCGTGCCGGCGTCTACGAATTGATGAAACGCGAGGACGTGCCGGTGGCGGTCATCGTCTCCGAATATGTCGACATCGCCAAGGCATTTTACGAAGAAGACGAGCCGAAACTGGTCAATGCGGTGCTTGATCGCGTGTCGCGCCGCGTGCGTGGCGAGGGCCGCGGCAAGGACGCCTCATGACTGCTATCGTCGTCGTTGAGGCCGGCAAGGAAGCGCGTCGCACCGCTTTCATCCTCGCAGCCTCGCAGGCGATCATCGGTTCGGCGGCACCCATCGCCATTTCCATGGGCGGACTGGCCGGGCAGTACCTCCTCGAAGCCGACAAGTCGCTGGCAACCGCGCCGATCACCGGCTTCAATGTCGGCGTGGCGCTCGGTTCCCTGCCGGCCGCGGCGATCATCCGCCGGCTCGGCCAGCGCGACGGCTTCATGACCGGCACTGCGGTCACAGCGCTTGGCGGGCTGGTCGCTACGTTGGCGCTGTTTCATGCCAGCTTCTGGCTGTTCGCTTTCGGCCTTGCCGTGATCGGGATCGGCGGTGCCTTTGTCCAGCAATTCCGCTTTGCCGCCGCCGACAATGCTCCGCCTGAATTCAAGGCGCGCGCCATCTCCTTCGTGCTGGCCGGCGGCATCGTCACCGCCATACTTGGGCCGCAGATCGTCATTTTCACCGGCGACCTGTTCTCGCCGGTGAAGTTTGCCGGCTCGTTTGCGTCCATCCTGGTGCTGGCGGCGGTTGGCGCCGCCATCCTCTCTTTATTGCGCATCCCAGCCAAGGCAACCGAGAAGGTGGAAATCGCCGACAGCGACGCCCGGCCGCTCTTAGAAATCGTCACCAGGCCGCGCTTCGTCGCGGCGCTGTTTTGCGCCATCGGCAGCTACGCGCTGATGAGCTTCGTCATGACCGGCGCGCCACTGGCCATGGTCGGCTGCGGCCTTTCGACCGACGACGCCACGCTCGGCATTTCCTGGCATGTGATGGCGATGTTCGCGCCGAGCTTCTTCACGGGGTCGCTGATTTATCGTTTTGGCGCGGAGCGGATCGTGGCCATCGGCCTGGTGCTGCTCATTGGCTGCGGTATAGTCGCGCTGTCGGGGTTGGCACTGTGGCAGTTCTGGACAACGCTGATCCTGCTCGGCCTCGGCTGGAACTTCAGCTTCATCGGCGCCACCGCCATGGTGGCTGACAGCTACCAGCCATCCGAAAAAGGCAAGGTCCAGGGGTTCCACGATTTCGTCCTGTTCGGCTCCGTCGCCTTCGCCTCGCTGATGTCGGGCGCAGTCTACAATGCCTGGGGCTGGGAGATGCTGAACTGGATGATTTTTCCGGTCGTCGCGCTGTGCTTCGTGGCACTGGGCGTGTTGAAGATGACGGGCTTGCGTGCGGCCAGCTGACGCCACGCTGTCGGGACGAGACAACAGCGGATTCACCCAAATCCGAACAAAATTATTGCGTCCATCACCCTTCTTATGAAACCGTGTACCCCGACGGGGCATCGAAGCCATGCTCATATGCGGCAGCCATATTCCGGTTCACAGCAAGGGATTTGTGAGATGTTTTCAATCAAGGTTCTGGCCGGCACCGTGCTGGCGCTCGGCATCACGGTGGCCTCGGCGAGTGCCCAGGTGGTGGTGTCGTCGAAGATCGACACCGAGGGCGGCGTGCTCGGCAACATCATCCAGCTGGTGCTGAACGCCAATAATATCCAGACCACCGACCGCATCCAACTCGGCGGCACGCCTGTGGTACGCAAGGCAATTACGGCCGGCGAGATCGACATCTATCCGGAATACACCGGCAACGCCGCATTCTTCTTCGAGAAGGCCGACGATCCGGTGTGGAAGGATGCCGCTAAGGCCTAAGAGACTGCCAAGAAGCTCGATTACGACGCCAACAAGATCGTCTGGCTGTCCCCGTCACCGGCTAACAACACCTGGGCGATCGCCCTGCGTAAGGAGGTCGCCGATACCAACAAGCTCGTCACCCTTTCCGACTTCGGCAAATATGTCTCGGGCGGCGGCAAGGTGGTGCTGGCGGCGTCCGCCGAGTTCGTCAATTCGGCGGCCGCGCTGCCCGCTTTCCAGAAGACCTATGGCTTTACGCTGAAGCCGGACCAGTTGATCACGCTGTCGGGCGGCGATACGGCGGCGACCATTGCCGCTGCGGCCAACCAGACCAACGGCGCCAACGCGGCCATGGTCTACGGCACCGACGGCGGCATCGCGCCCTCCGGCCTCGTCGTGCTTGAGGACGACAAGGGTGTGCAGCCGGTCTACCAGCCGGCGCCGATCATCCGCGAGGCGGTGCTGAAGGAGCACCCGGAAATCGAGACGCTGCTGAAGCCGGTCTTCGCCAAGCTCGATCTCGTCACGCTGCAGGAGTTGAATGGCCGCGTCCAGGTTGGCGGCGAACCGGTCAAGGGCGTCGCCGAAGGCTTTTTGAAAAAGAACGGCTTCCTCAAGTAAGGCGATTCCGGCGCGCCGCTTTCGAGGTGCGCGGATCGGCCGATGGGGGAGGGCGTGCGCATCCGGTTTGACAAGCTCGGCGTGGTTATCGCGGCGATATCAGCCTATGCGGCTTTTGCGGCACCATTCGCCACGTTCCGCGCCAATCGCATCGTACCCGGCGAGGCGCGCTCGATCCTCGAATCTTTGCCTGCGGCGGTCGGTCCGCTATTGATGGCGATTGTTGTCGCAGCGGCGCTCATTGCATTGCTGAAAACGCCGCTTGCTCTGCGCCTCGCCGCCAGTGTGGTTCCACTTGCAGCGCTGGCGCTGCTGATCGGCGTTGCCGGCAGCTTCCTGACGCCCGCCGGCAACACCTTCGCCCGTATCTCGCCGGCTTCGGGCTTCTGGCTGTTTATCTTCGCCTTCACGCTTCTGCTCGCCGACGTGCTTACAAGGCTAAACCTGTCGCCGCAGGCACGCGTCGGCGTGCTTGTTGTCGCCGCAGCGGCGATCGGCCTGCTGCTGGTCTCGGGGAGCTGGAACAGCCTGTCGATCCTCAAGGAATATTTCAATCGCGCCGATAGTTTTTGGGCGGAAGGCTCCAAGCACGTGACGCTGGCGCTGGGTTCGCTGGCGGCAGCAGTGATTATCGGCCTGCCGCTCGGCATCCTCTGCCACCGCGTCGAGAAATTGCGGGCCGGCGTGCTCAACGTGCTGAACATCATTCAGACCATTCCTTCGATCGCGCTGTTCGGCCTCTTGATAGCACCGCTCGGCTGGGTCGCTTCGCATGTGCCGGGTGCTGCCGCGCTCGGCATTCGCGGCATCGGCACGGCGCCGGCTTTCGTCGCCCTGTTCCTCTATTCACTGCTGCCGGTGGTGGCCAACACCGTGGTCGGCCTTGCCGGTGTGCCGCGTGCCGCCAACGACGCAGCGCGCGGCATGGGCATGACCGACCGCCAGCGGCTGTTCGGCGTCGAGTTTCCGCTGGCTTTACCGGTGATCCTCACCGGCATTCGCATCGTGCTGGTGCAGAATATCGGCCTCGCCACCATTGCCGCGCTGATCGGCGGCGGCGGCTTTGGCGTATTCGTATTCCAGGGAGTCGGCCAGACGGCGATGGACCTGGTACTGCTCGGTGCCGTGCCGACGGTGGCGCTGGCCTTCGCCGCCGCCATCATCCTCGATGCAGTGATCGAAATGAGCGCCAGCAAGCGCAGGGTTTAAACGGCATGATCGAGATCGAAGGCATCACCAAGCGCTACGGCGAGACGACAGTGGTCGACGACGTGTCGATAGTAATCGAGCCGCGCAGCATCGCCGTCATCGTCGGCACCTCCGGCTCCGGCAAGACGACGCTGCTTCGCATGATCAACCGGCTGGTCGAGCCGACATCGGGCGTGATCAAGCTCGACGGCGTCGACAACCGCTCGGTGCCTGATTATGAGCTGCGTCGCAGCATCGGCTATGCCATCCAGGGCCACGGTCTGTTTCCGCATCGCACGGTGGCACAGAACATCGCCACTGTGCCGGTATTGCTCGGCTGGGACGCCAACCGCATCAAAGCCCGCGTCGACGAGCTGATGACGCTATATCAGCTCGACCCGCAAGCCTACGGGCCACGCTATCCGCATGAGCTTTCCGGCGGCCAGCAGCAGCGCGTCGGCGTCGCCCGGGCGCTTGCCGCGGAACCCAACGTGCTGTTGATGGATGAGCCGTTCGGCGCGCTCGATCCAATCATCCGCAACAAGGCGCAGGACGATCTGCTGGCGATCCAGAAGCGCTTCGGCACCACCATCATCCTAGTCACCCATGACATGGAAGAGGCCGTTCACATGGGCGACAAGATCGCGGTGATGGATGGCGGCAAAGTAGTGCAATATGCCGCGCCGGCCGAGATACTGGCGAAACCGGCCAGCGCGTTTGTCGAGACCCTGGTTGGCGCCAGCGAAAAACCGTTCCGGCTGTTATCGCTTGGCCGGGTGCGCGACGCGGTGGAAAAAGGCACGGCCGAAGGCGAGGCGATCCCCGGTGATGCCAGCCAACGCGACGCGTTGGCCGAACTCCTGTGGTCGGGCCGCCCGGCACTGCCCGTGAAAGATACTGATGGCAAATCGCTTGGCCGCGTCACTGTGGATGGACTGGTTAAACGCGCGGCGAGGCCGGCATGAAAGCCTGGCTTCCATCACTGCTCAGGCTTGCCCTGGTGGTGCTGCTTATTGCCTTCGTCACCAATCCCGGCTGGTTCGAACCGCTGCTGAAGCCGCTGACAGAGAACAACGCGCCGGTAATCTACAATCAGGGCAGCCTTTTGACGTTGACGCTGCTGCATCTGCGGACCGTCCTGATCGCAACGGTTGCCGCGACGATCGTTGCGGTCGCGCTCGCCATTCTGGTCACCAGGCCAGCCGGCGCCGAATTCCTGCCGCTGTCGCGCAGCCTGGTCAATATCGGCCAGACCTTTCCGCCGGTGGCGGTGCTGGCGCTTGCCGTGCCGGCCGTCGGCTTCGGCGAAAAGCCGACGCTGATTGCGTTGTTTCTCTATGGCCTGCTGCCGATCTTCGAGAACGCGCTGACCGGCCTGACGACGCTGCCGGCCAATGTCGTCGAGGCGGCGCGTGGCGCCGGCATGACCGGCTGGCAAAGGCTGGTCAAGGTCGAACTGCCGCTCAGCGCGCCGATCATCCTCGGCGGTATCCGGCTGTCGGTGGTGATCAGCCTCGCCACCGCGACCATCGGCTCGACAGTGGCGGCGAGGACATTGGGCGAGGTGATCATCGCCGGCCTGCTGTCGAACAACCTCGCCTTCATCCTGCAGGGCGGTCTGATCGTCGCCGCCCTTGCCGTGCTGATCTATGACGGGCTGTCGGCGATCGAGCGCTACACGGGCCGGCGCATGGGGCGCGAGGTGGAGTAGCCCCTCGGGGCAAAGCTCGCTTCTTTCAAAGGCCACTCGAACGCGCCGGATGATCGAGCGTCAGTTCGAGCGTGGTGCCCGTCTCGCTGGCGATCCAGCGGCGGCGGATGATGGCGAAATCGTGCTGTGTGCCGGCTCTAACCACAGAGACTAAGTCGCCCACCGCGCAATAGCTGTCGAGATCGAGGGTTTCGAGAATCGCGGCAATGTCTTGCTTCCCGGCATAATGTCTCGCGACAGTCGTGAGCACTATGATCACTGGTCCCCCCGTTGCGCGATCTTCGGGACTCGGCGATTGATGAGTGCGATGCCCCGATCTTTCAGCAGGAGTTCTTGCCATGACCGCGCGTTTCTCCAAGATCGTCATGTGTTTGTGTCTGGCGGCTTTCGCCTTCCTTGTCGCCTTCGGCAACATCACCGATTACGGCTCAAACTTCGCCTTTGTCCAGCATGTGCTGAGCATGGACACGACCTTTCCCGGCAACGCCCTGATGTACCGCTCGATCACCAACCCGTCGCTGTGGACGGCGGGCTACTGGCTGATCATCATTGGCGAGGCGCTGACCTGCTTGCTCTACCTAGTCGCCGCCTGGCGACTCTGGCAGGCGCGCAACGCCAGCGGACAGGCATTCAACGATGCCAAGAAGTTCGCCATCATAGCCGCCACCATGGGTTTCCTCGTTTGGTATTTCGGCTTCATGGTCGTTGGCGGCGAGTGGTTTGCCATGTGGCAGTCTTCGACATGGAATGGTCAGGAGGCGGCGTTCAAATTCTACATGACAATGCTGGTGGTGCTGATCTTCGTCGTCCAGCCGGACGGCGACCCGCGCAAAGTTTGACGGCCGTTCGCCGATTTCAATCGATCTAATCGGATGGCAGTGTCGAAAGGCGCGCTGCCGTCCAGCCTTTTGGATGAAACCCGGGATGTTTTGAGCGAAAACCGGACAAAAACCGAACAATATCTTGACGTTCCGAGCCCTGTTTCGCATAAGCCGCTGCGAAGGGACGGATTCCGGTTGCGGAAAATTCGTCCCCTGTCTCAACGGCCCGGGGAGGGGTTCTTTTGGGCCACCAATCGAGGAAAATTCGGCAATGACCATACTTTCAGCTGTCATCGCCTGCGGTCTGCTTTCAGTCCTTTACGCCATCTGGGCGACACGTTCGGTCCTCGCGGCCGATCAGGGCAATGCACGCATGCAGGAAATTTCCGCGGCCATCCGCGAAGGCGCGCAAGCCTATCTGGCGCGCCAGTACACCACAATCGCCATCGTCGGCGTCGTGGTCCTGCTGCTCGCCTGGTGGCTGCTTTCGATCACCGCCGCCATCGGCTTCCTGATCGGCGCCGTTCTATCGGGCGCCGCTGGCTTCATCGGCATGCACGTCTCGGTGCGCGCCAATGTGCGCACCGCGCAGGCGGCTTCCAACAGCCTCGCTGCCGGCCTCGAGATCGCCTTCAAGTCTGGGGCTATCACTGGCATGCTGGTTGCTGGCCTGGCCCTGCTTGGCGTCTCGATCTATTACCTGATCCTGACCCAGTTCATGGGCCTTCAGCCCGATGACCGTGTCGTCATCGACTCGTTGGTTTCGCTTGGCTTCGGCGCCTCGCTGATTTCGATCTTCGCTCGTCTCGGCGGCGGCATCTTCACCAAGGGCGCCGACGTCGGCGGCGATCTCGTCGGCAAGGTTGAAGCCGGCATTCCCGAAGACGATCCACGCAATCCGGCCACCATCGCCGACAATGTCGGCGACAATGTCGGCGATTGCGCCGGCATGGCCGCCGATCTGTTCGAGACCTATGCGGTGACCGTGGTCGCCACCATGGTCCTTGCCGCCATCTTTTTCGGTGGCACCGCCGTTCTCGGCGCGACCATGCTCTATCCGCTGGCCATCTGCGGCGCCTGCATTCTCACCTCGATCGCCGGCACCTTCTTCGTCAAGCTCGGTTCCAGCGGCTCGATCATGGGCGCTCTCTACAAGGGCCTGATCGTCACCGGCCTGCTGTCAATTGTCGGCCTTGCCGTCGCCACTTCGGCATGCATCGGCTGGGGTGAGATCGGCACCGTCGCCGGCATGGCCATCACCGGCACGAACCTGTTCATCTGCGGCCTGGTCGGCCTTGTGGTGACAGGCCTCATCGTGGTGATCACCGAATATTATACCGGCACCAACAAGCGTCCGGTGAACTCCATCGCCCAGGCCTCGGTCACCGGTCACGGCACCAACGTCATCCAGGGCCTGGCGGTCTCGCTCGAAGCGACGGCGTTGCCGGCGATCGTCATCGTCGGCGGCATCATCTCGACATACCAGCTCGCCGGCCTCTACGGCACGGCGATCGCGGTGACGACGATGCTTGGCCTCGCCGGCATGATCGTCGCGCTCGATGCCTTCGGCCCAGTCACCGACAATGCCGGCGGCATTGCCGAAATGGCCGGCCTGCCCAAGGAAGTGCGCCAGTCCACCGACGCGCTCGACGCTGTCGGCAACACCACCAAAGCGGTAACCAAGGGCTATGCCATCGGGTCGGCCGGCCTCGGCGCGCTGGTGCTGTTTGCGGCCTACTCTAACGACCTGAAGTTCTTTGCCGCCAATAGCGACAAATACCCATACTTCCAGGGCATGGGCGACGTCTCCTTCGACCTCTCCAATCCTTATGTCGTCGCCGGCCTGATCTTCGGCGGCCTGATCCCGTATCTGTTCGGCGGCATCGCCATGACCGCCGTCGGCCGCGCCGCCGGTGCTATCGTCGAGGAGGTGCGCAAGCAGTTCCGCGAGGATCCGGGCATCATGGCCGGCACCTCGAAGCCGAACTATGCGCGCGCCGTCGACCTTCTGACCAAGGCAGCGATCCGGGAGATGATCGTTCCATCACTGCTGCCGGTGCTGGCGCCGCTGGTGGTCTATTTCGGTGTCCTCCTGATCTCCGGTTCGAAGGCATCCGCCTTTGCCGCGCTCGGCGCCTCGCTGCTCGGCGTCATCGTCAACGGCCTTTTCGTTGCCATCTCGATGACCTCCGGCGGCGGTGCCTGGGACAACGCCAAGAAGTCGTTCGAAGATGGTTTCGTCGACAAGGACGGCCTCAAGCACCTCAAGGGCTCCGAAGCACACAAGGCCTCTGTGACCGGCGACACGGTCGGCGATCCCTATAAGGATACTGCTGGGCCGGCGGTCAACCCGGCGATCAAGATCACGAACATCGTCGCGCTGCTGCTATTGGCCGTGCTCGCGCACGGCTAAGCTCGGTCGCCACGGCTCAAGACAAAAACCCGCGGGATCGCTCCCGCGGGTTTTCATTGCCTGAGATGTGCCGCCGCTTACAGGGAAGCGAAAAGAAAAGAAGCCGACACCGTCGAGTGGATCAGGTGCCGCCGAGCGTACTGCCGCCGCTGGCGCCCGGAACACCAGGCGTCAGCTTGCTGGCGCCACTGATGATCTGGCTGAGGAAGTTCTGGTCCTTGCCGCCGGTCGGCGTGGTGCGCGAGATGAAGTCAAACACCTTGCCGTCCTTCAGGCCGTAATTGGCGATCTGGGTGACGCGCCCGTCATCGCCAAAATAGACCGCCAGCACATGCTGGTCGACTAGCCGCGGCTTGTCGAAGGCGACATATCGCTTGCGCGTCTGCGAAATGTAATAAAAGGCCTCGTTGTCGAAGGTCGCCTTCGTCGAGGGAGTGCCGAGCGCCAGCAGCACCTGTTCGCGGCTCGAGCCGACCGGCACCAGGTCGATCGCCTGCTGGTCGATGACGTAGCCCTGCGTCAGCGTCTCGCTCGGATTGAGATCGCCGATCATCTTGGACGAATTGCAGGCGGAAAGCGCCGCAGCGATCACCAGCAGCGAAACCGCACCGGCGGGCCTAGGCAGGAAAGTCGACTTGAATTTCAGCGCGCGCAACTACAACTCCATAAGCTGGCCGCAACTTGCGCTGGGCCGCAAAACCGGTAAACCAGCTTGCTTGCCGATGCAACAAGGCCACTTCAACAAACGGTCCCGGGAGACCACCCTCAAATGTTCCAGCGCCTCTTTGGCCGCGAACGTCACGCCAACCGCGCCATCACCGAGGCGCTTTACGCACAAATCGTGGCGGCGGCGCGGCAACCGGTGTTTTATTCCGCCTGGAACGTGCCGGACACGCCGCTCGGCCGCTTCGAGATGCTGTCGTTGCACATGTTCCTGTTCCAGCACCGGTTGCGCGGCGAGGGCGGTGCTGCGGCAGAGGTTGCGCAGGTGCTGATCGACGAGTTCTTCATGGATGTCGAACATTCGTTGCGGGAATTGGGCATTGGCGACGTCGGCGTGCCGAAGCGAATGCGGAAACTGGCGAAGATGTTCTATGGCCGTACCGCCGCCTATGACGATGCGCTGAAACGAAATGACCATGATGCGCTTGCCGCCGCCCTTTCCCGCAATGTCAGGCCGGATGCCGGCGCCTGGCCGCAAGCGTCGCAACTGGCACTCTATGCCGCCGATGCATCAAGGCAACTCACGCAACAGCCGACCGAATCGATCGTTTCCGGCACGGTGGCATTTCCAGTGGCCAACTCTGAGCGAAGGCAGGCCGAATGAAGGCGGCGAAGTGGAGGCGAAGATGAAACATCCTGATACCCACAGCCCAGTGTCATTCCTGGCAAATGTCGCCCGGATGCCGCAAAAAGGGCTGCCGGTGGTGATCGATGCCGACGCCGGGCAGCGCGCCATACTGGCCGTCGAGCATGAGCTGCTTTCGGTCGAGAACTATCGCGCCGAACTTCTGATCGAGCCGTGGAAGCGCAATGGGGTGAAAGTCAGCGGCCATGTCGAGGCCGATATAACGCAGGCCTGCATCGTCACTCTCGACCCGGTCGAGGCGCATATCGACGAGCCGGTCGAGGCGCTGTTCCTGCCGGAACAATCCAAGCTCGGGCGGCAAGGTTTCGACGGTGGCGGTGAGATCCTGCTCGACGCCGAAGGGCCGGACAGCCCGGAAACCTTTTCCGGCGACGCGATCGACGTCGGGGCGCTTGCCGAACAGTTCTTTGGCTTGGCGATCGATCCCTATCCGCGCAAGCCGGGTGTGTCGCTGGAGGCCGCCGGCGATGCCGAGCCTGTGGAGAATGAATTCCAGCAAAAGCTCAGATCACTGCTGGGAAAATCCTGATGGCTGACCCAATTTGAGAAAAGTTGGTTGTGCGGCAGCCCAAAACCGTTATTTTCGCCGAACCTTCGCGAGCCCCGTACCTTGGCAAGCCCGCTGGCCAAGCAACCGTGAGATGAACACCGCGTGATCAGGATTTCCATCGATGCCATGGGCGGCGATCACGGGCCAAGCGTGGTCATCCCGGCGCTCATGACTGTCGCCACCCGCCGTCCGGACATACGCTTCGTCATCTATGGGCGCGAAGAAGCGGTAAGGCCTGAACTCGCCAAATTCCCCAAGCTAGCGGAGGTGAGCGAGTTCATCCACTGCGAGATCGCAGTCCGGATGGACGACAAGCCGAGCCAGGCACTGCGCCATGGCCGCTGGAAGTCATCGATGTGGAAAGCCGTCGAAGCGGTCAAGGCAGGCACGGCGGACGCCTGCATCTCGGCTGGCAATACCGGCGCACTGATGGCGATGTCCAGATTCTGCCTTCGCACCATGGCGACCATCGACCGCCCGGCGATTGCGGCGCTCTGGCCGACATTGCGCGGCGAAAGCGTGGTGCTGGACGTCGGCGCAACCATCGGTGCGGATGCGCATCAACTGGTTGATTTTGCCATTCTGGGTACCGGCATGGCGCGCTCGGTTTTCGGCATCGAACGGCCGAGCGTCGGCCTGCTCAATGTCGGCGTCGAGGAGATCAAGGGTCAGGAGGAGGTCAAGGAAGCAGGCCGTATGCTGCGCGAGGCCAACATGGCCTCGATGAACTACCATGGCTTTGTCGAGGGTGACGACATCGGCAAGGGCAGTGTCGACGTCGTCGTTACCGAAGGATTTGCCGGCAATATCGCGCTCAAGACGGCGGAAGGCACGGTCAGGCAGATCGCCGGCTACCTGCGCGCCGCGATGAACCGGACACTGATGGCCAGGATCGGCTATATCTTCGCCAAGACCGCCTTCGATCGCCTGCGCGAGAAGATGGATGTCGGCCGCTCCAATGGCGGCGTCTTCCTGGGATTGAACGGCATCGTGGTGAAAAGCCATGGCGGGGCTGATTCGGATGGCTTCGCTGCGGCGATCGAGCTCGGCTACGACATGGTGCGCAACAATCTGCTTGACCGCATCGAGGCCGATCTCGACCTGTTCCATGCCCGCAATCCGAATGCCCAGACAATCCGGAAATCCGACGTCGTCATCGACGCAAAGGAATAGGAAAGAGCATTGATCAGATCAGTCGTGCGCGGCACGGGCGCCGCGCTGCCCCGCCGCATTATGAAGAATGCCGATTTTGAAGGCATGGTCGAGACCTCGGACGAATGGATCGTCCAGCGCACCGGTATTCGCCAGCGCCACATTGCGGCCGACGACGAGACGACGGCCTCTCTGGGTGAGGCGGCAGCGCGCGCAGCCCTCGACAGCGCCGGCCTGACGGCTGACGACATCGACCTGATCGTGCTGGCGACCTCGACGCCCAACAACACCTTTCCCGCGACCGCAGTCGAGATCCAGAACCGGCTCGGCATGCACCACGGTTTTGCCTTCGACCTGCAGGCGGTCTGCTCGGGTTTTGTCTATGCGGTGACGACCGCCGACCTCTATATCCGCGGCGGCTTGGCCAGACGGGTGCTGGTGATCGGCTCGGAAACGTTTTCGCGCATTCTCGACTGGAACGACCGCTCGACCTGCGTTTTGTTCGGCGACGGCGCCGGCGCGATAGTGCTGGAAGCAGGCACGGGGGCAGGCGGCATCGCCGACCGAGGCGTTCTGGCGGCCAGCCTGCGCTCCGACGGCATCCACAAGGACAAGCTTTTTGTCGACGGTGGGCCGTCGACTACCGGAACGGTCGGGCACCTCAGGATGGAAGGCCGCGAAGTGTTCAAGCATGCGGTCGGCATGATCACCGACGTCATCGAGGCGACGTTCGCACAGGCCGGCATCAGCGCCGCTGATCTCGACTGGTTCGTGCCGCATCAAGCCAATAAACGAATTATTGATGCTTCGGCGAAAAAGCTCGGGATAGAGGAGCGGAAGGTGGTGGTGACCGTCGATTTGCACGGTAACACATCGGCTGCTTCCGTGCCGCTGGCACTATCCGCGGCCGTCGCCGACGGCCGCATCAAAAAGGGTGACCTGGTGCTGCTTGAGGCGATGGGCGGCGGCTTCACCTGGGGCGCCGTCCTGCTGCGTTGGTAAGTGCCGAACTAACGGGTTCGGGTCCTTGACCTTGACGGATCAATTACTTAGGTTCTGCCGTTGCTTGTATCGATTTTATTTTTTGAGCTGATGGGACGGTTCGTATGGGGGGAAAGACACTTACGCGCGCCGACCTCGCCGAAGCCGTTTACCGCAAGGTTGGGCTGTCGCGTACTGAATCGGCCGAGCTTGTCGAGGCGGTGCTGAATGAGATCTGCGAGGCGATCGTTCGCGGTGAGACGGTGAAACTGTCGTCCTTCGCGACCTTCCATGTCCGTTCCAAGAACGAACGCATCGGGCGCAATCCCAAGACCGGTGAGGAAGTGCCGATCCTGCCGCGCCGGGTGATGACCTTCAAGTCATCGAACGTGCTGAAGAACCGCATCCTGCGCTCCCATCAAAACAGCAAGGCCAAGGGCAGCAAGTAGATTCCCGATCTCCCTTGCCGAGAATCCATGCTTCAGGCTTCGGTTGAAAAACGAAGCCTGCTTTTACGCCGGGCTTGAATATTGTTTCATAAACCGCTGAAATAAGATGCGATTCGGCAGGCCGGATCGGTATTTGGGTGTGATCCGCCCCGGTGGACGGAAAAGCTGCTCTCTTTGTTTTACCGTGATGTTGCCCAAAACCGGTCCCCGCCTTTCGCGATCATGCTCTAGCGTGAGGATTCGCCCATGGACAAGAGCCCCGATGCTTTCCGCACCATCAGCGAGGTCGCGGAGGATCTGGATTTGCCGCAGCACGTGCTGCGCTTCTGGGAGACGCGTTTCAACCAGATCAAGCCGATGAAGCGCGGCGGCGGCCGCCGCTACTACCGGCCGCAGGACGTCGAGCTGATCAAGGGCATTCGCCACATGCTCTACGATCAGGGCTATACGATCAAGGGCGTACAAAAGCTGTTGCGCGAGAACGGCAACCAGTTTTTGATCGCCGTCGGCAATGGCGACATGGCGGCGGTCGAGGCGATCTCGCAGCGCCGGCAGGCTGACGCGGTACCGCTGACGCCAGCGGCGCAGCCGCGCGGCCCCGACGACGAGATGCTGGTCGGCCAACCGAGGGTGAAACCCAGCCGTCGTTTTTTCGGCATCGGCAAGAGCGACGAGGAAGGCCCGGTTCCGCCGGACACGTCAAAACTTTCCCGTGATAATCGCGCATTGCTGCAGGAGGCGCTGTTCGACCTGCTCGAATGCAAGCGCCTGCTCGATCAGGTTCGCTAAAGCCCGCCGGGGCTGACCGGAACGGTCTTCGGGGTCATGCGTTAGGCTTCCTTCTGCAGATGAAGGAACCACGTCATGGCATCGCTTTCGAGCATCTCCGACACCGATCTGAACAAGCAGGTCGCGGCCCTGACCAGGGAACTGGCCACTTTGAAGAAAGCCGTGTTGAAGCGGGGCGGCGCCTATTACGAAGACGGTCGCGATACCGCGTCGGACTATTATTCGGATATCGCCGAGCGTCTCGGCGACACCTTGCCGGCAATCAGAAGGCAAGGCCGGGCGATCGAGAAGACTGCCCGTGATCACCCGGCGACGGCGGCCGCTGTCGGGCTGGTTCTGGTCGGGCTGGTCGCCAGTCTGTTTCTCGGTGGCCGGCAGCAAAAAGCGCCGCGAGCGCGTTCAAGGTAGGGGAAATGCGGTGGTCAGCGGGACCGCCGCCATTTCGTCGACGCGGCAAACCCCGGCAAGCTGGCCGCTCTTGATCAGAGGCCAAGAACGCCTGCTTGCCGGTTGTCTGTCCCAGGGTGTTTTCAGTACGTCTTCGCCACAACCTTCTTGTGATGATGGCGATGGTGGTGGACGCGGTGATGGTAGTGATGACGGTGATGCTTCTTGACGGTGGTGTGCATCGTCGCTGCATTCGCGCTGCTCGCGCCGATGATCGGCATCGAGAGGGCAAGTGCGATTGCAAGTCCAAGGGCGGAGAGAAGAGACTTCTTCATGACATCGTTTCCTTTTTGCGCAGGGCGAATTTGAGCGTCACCGATTCAGGTCGGTGACTCGAGCACTGCGGTCGGGACTATCGCCTTGGAGTTTTTCGGCAGTTTTTCCGGCCTGTAGAATTTTGTTTCCGAACTGTGTCCGCCGACGATCCGGCCAGATGTGAGCGCCCCGGCATCCACATTCATTCCGGCGTCGGTTCACGATGCCGTGACGCTATCTTTGATGCTTGGCAAATCACCGGGGAGCGGGCATTCTCCCGATCGTCTCAGGCAACAACATGATTTGATCTAACTCTTTCATCCCACGGAGTTGCCAATGCCCCAAATAGCAAAACGCGAACCTTACTCCGAACTGGCGGCGAGCGCGGTTACGCCTGAACGCAGTGCCGTCCGAACCGCCCGGGAAGCCCGTGGATACAGTATCGAAGAGCTGTCCCTGGCGTGCGGGCTGGCAGCCTATGAGATTGCCGACATCGAAAGCGGCAACGATGCCGATCCTTCGAAACGTCGGCGTATTGCCTCCGCGCTTCAACTTCCGGAAAGCGCTCTGTTCGACGAAGCCGTGTTGCCTGCGAAAAGGCGGTCCGTGTCGTAGCGGCGTGCCATGCGTTTATTCGACGAGCTCGCCATGGGTTGCCCTGGCGGGCTTCGTTTTTCCGGCCACGTAGCGGACTTGCCGGCCGCCACGGCGACGCGAGACGGAAATCGCCGGAGATGAGCCTCGAATCCGTTCGCGCTTTCTTCGTCGCCCACGCGCCCGAAATCGACGTCATCGTTACGCAAGCCAGCTCGGCGACGGTGCCTCTGGCTGCCGAAGCGCATGGCGTAGCGCCGGCGCAGATTGCCAAGACGATCTGCCTGCGCGCCGGCGACCAGACGATGCTGATCGTGGCCAGCGGCATCTCCAGGCTGGACAATCGCAAATTCAAGGACCGGTTCGGCGGCAAGGCGCGAATGCTGGATGCCGAGCAGGTGCTCGCCGCGACCGGTCATCCCGTCGGTGGGGTGTGCCCGTTCGGCCTACCGGCACCGCTCCCGGTGTACTGCGACGTCTCGCTGCGCGCCTTTGACGAGGTCGTCCCCGCCGCAGGCGCGACGAACGCCGCCGTCCGGCTCAGCCCGCAACGCATGGCCGAACTCGTCGACGCCGAGTGGGTGGATGTCTGCCAGTAGCCCTTTATCCGGGTCGTGGGATCCGGTGAGCGTTACCGCTATTCGGTCTTCTGTGGCTCTTCTTTCTTGATCGTCTGAGCGTCCGCGGCTGTCGACATATCGGCCTTCTCGACGCTCGCTGTCCTCGTCTGCGTGTCGACCGATGCCTGGACCTTTGAATGCGCGGGGCAATCCGCAGAGGCAGCGGATATGGACAGGGTCAGTGCGGCGGCTGTTGCGAGGAATGTCTTCATGATCATTCTCCTCTTTCATTGGATATTCGTTGGGAAGATTAGCCCGTCTGGCACCGACCGCAAAATCACATTTGTTCACGCGCGCCCTTGCGTGCACGGAAGCCTACGCTGGACCAATAATTCAAATGGTTGCGCGGATAGCCGCTTGCCGTATCAAAACCCACTGCCTCCGGCCGGAGGATTTTTGGCGTAAAAAATCTCGCCGCTCAGAGCCAGTCTCAAATCTTCGGCGCTGAGCTGACCACTTTCGAACAAATCCATCACCCTGCGGCCGAGCACTTCTCTGCCTGGATCGCCGTCAGCGAGGCCTAGTTCACGGCATCGGGCATCAAGTGCTTTGGCCAACATGGTCAGCTCGGCAGGACAGGTAGCTCCTTGAAGCGACATTGCATCTCTCCCGAAAAGGCCGAAAGGGCGTGTCATCTTCGAAGCGTCCGCTCGCCCTTACAACTGCGGACGACGGCAATTCAACTAGAGCCAACCTTTTTCGAACTCAACATTCGAACGTATTAAAAACGCCGCCCGCGCTCCAATGGGAGGATCCTGCTACAATACGGTATGGCCGTCCGTATAGCGGTTGTCCTAATGCTTCTTTTCGCCTTCGCCTACGGTTTCGCAAAACTCGTGGAACATTATGGCAGCGTTGGCGACAGGCCCTCTCCGTGTGAAGAATTGCCCTATCCTGATTGTCCTGACCCAAAAGCTCCTCCCCGGGAAGAAACTAAGCCTTGAGCAGGTGCTTGTTTGTAGGCGGCCTCATGGCCATGGCACCGGAGTTCGCCCACCGCCAGCGGAACAACAAGTCTTTCGGCTCGTTTAGGTAAGTAGCCCCGCACGGAAGCATCAAGCACCGTAGCGGAAGGTTGCCTCGCTGGAGGATTGCTATATGGGAAAGCAACTTTTATCTGCTGCGACAGGAATCTTTCTTTTCGTAGGTATCGGAACCGCCGCTGCTCAGGACGTCATCATTCAGCCTGAGCAAGACACGGTGATCCGGGAGTATGTAAAGAAGAAGCCGGTAGCATCCCTGAGCCTTCCCGGTGTTGAGCTCAACATTGGCACCGCTCTGCCCGACACAGTCGAGCTTTACGAAGTGCCGGACGTTCAGTACCGCTATGTAGTCGTCGAGGGACGAACCGTCCTGGTTGATCCAGGTACCCGCAAAATTGTTAAGATCTACGATTGATTTTCTGCCTGAAGCCCGCCGTGCCGAAAAAGCGGCGGGCTTGTTTGCGTTCAGCCGCCAATCGCGGTAGCGGACGATGCGCTCGCGTCCTCACGGAAACCGGCGGGGTGAGCTGCCACGTTTCGTTCCCAGGCCGCCAGCATCCAGGTTGGGTTCTTCATGCTTGCTGCCATTGATCCTTCCGGCATTCCCGCAAGCAACGAGGGCCGGGCACGTTGCGCTTGCTCGACTTTCCTGACCCCGTCGCTGCCGCCCTGAAAAAGTTTCAGGCCAAGCCGGCCGCCGGCGTTGAACCAGTTCGTTCCAACCGCCGGTTGGTGGACGCGCTACCGCTCATGCGCCTAATGTCGACTTGATCCGCGCGCACCTGGCAAGCCCGCCCACCCGAGTCCCCCGCCTGGTGCAACAGCGCTTGATCGGCCCCGCCGTACTTCATGTGCGGCGGGTTTTTATTTACTCGATGGAACAACCCGGCCGGCGCGACGGTTCATCTCAACGCAGCAAGTCCCTCCTCATAAGAATTGCTGCCAGATCGGGTTGCACCGATCTGCCCGCGTCCTTCTCCCGGAAGGCGCGAGCTTTTTGCATGCTGGTTTGGGCTATTCCACATTGACCTGGCGAGCGAAGCCCTTGGTCGAAATCGTGTTGCGCTGGCTGCAATGCGGCTATTCTGTATGGCCAGTTGGGGGAACTGGCTAAGCCTTTGGATTTAATGGTCGGAGTGGCCGGATTCGAACCGACGACCCCTTGACCCCCAGTCAAGTGCGCTACCGGGCTGCGCTACACTCCGGACCGGTCGCGATGTATCGTGATAGACTGGGTCCGGTCAACCGAATTCGGCTGCTGTCCGGCCTGAAGCAACAGCAACGGAGGTTGCGGGCGCCGCGCCGCCCGCAACTGCCACTGATGGCGGTATTCCAGCGCGATGGCGCCCCAGATCAGGCCGAGCAGCAGGTAGACATGCCGCCAGTGGTCGATGTCGATGAAGGTGCCGAGCCCGATATTGCCGATGAAGGCGACATAGGCGCATAGTAGATAAGGCTGCCAGGGCCGGTCGCGCAGCAGAATGCGGAAGCCGGCGGCGATCGTCCAGCACGTCAGCGTCAGGAACGACACGAAGCCGAGCCACCCGTAATCCATCAGCATCTTCAGCCAGATGTCGTGCGTGTCCTCGCCGAACATCTTGCCGAATACGAGCGGGCCGATGCCGAACGGATGCTCCAGCGCCATCTGAAAGCCGATCGTGTAGCGGGCGAAGCGGCCGAGGCGGGCGGTGTCGTAGCTTTGTTCGAGTTGCGCGCGATTCGAGAACATCTCCGCCACGCCAGGCAGTTGCAGGATGACGATCATCGCAATGACCAGCAGTCCGACGGCGGCGATGGTCATGACGACGACGCGCAGCCGGAATTTGCCGCTGGCGCTCTGCAGGAACAAGGCCCCGGTCAGCAGGATCGCCGAAACGGCGAACATGCCCCAGGCGCCGCGCGAAAAAGAAAAGAAGATGCCGGCGGTGATGATCAGCAGCGGCACCGCCAATAGAGGCATGCGCGCGATCGAGCCGGTAAGCAGCAGATAGAGCAGGTAGATGCCCGGCAGCACCAGGAACGGCCCGAACACGTTCGGGTCCTGGAAGGCGCCGGCGGCACGGTCGTATTTGGTGAAGATCTCCGCTCCTGGAAAGGCATGGAAATAGCCGGCTATGCCGACCAGCGAAGTCAGCACTGCCGACACGACATAAGCGACGAAGATCACGCGGTAGAGACTGGGCTGGACGGCCGTTACGGAAGCGAAGAAAACCGCAGTGAGGGTCAGGAACAGCGAGACGGCGAGATAGAGCGGCGTGGCGGCGAGGTCCGGCATCTGCGTCATCGAGATCATTCCGCCGATGTTCATGATCATCAGCAGCACCAGAAGTGGCACCGCCGCGCGCTGTATGCGCATGCCGAACAAGGGCCACACCACGATCAGCCCGATCATATAGAGGTCGTATGGCGCCGGCTCGGCAATAACGAAACCGGACAGGAAGACGCCGAGGAAAACTGCCCCTGACGCAATCAGCGCAATGAGCTTGGCGTTGACCGCCGCCGCCGGCAATTCGTAGGCCGTCGCGCTCAATACGCATTTTCCGTGTTGAGCAGGCGGATCGGCGTCAGGAACAGGATTCTCAGGTCGAACAACAGCGACCAGTTCTCGATGTAATAGAGGTCGTATTCCGTGCGCATGCGGATCTTCTCGTTGGTGTCCATCTCGCCGCGCCAGCCATTGATCTGAGCCCAGCCGGTCACGCCGGGCTTGACCTTGTGTCGGGCGAAATAGCCGTCGACCACCTCATTGTAGAGAAGGTTGTGCGACTGCGCGGCAATGGCGTGCGGGCGCGGCCCGACCAGCGACAGCGAACCGAACAGCGAATTGAAGAACTGCGGCAATTCGTCGATCGAGGTCTTGCGGATGAAGCGGCCGACGCGGGTGACGCGCGGATCGTTCTTGGTCACGGTCTGCTTCGCCGTCGGGTCCGCCTTGTCGGTGTACATCGAACGGAACTTATAGACGTCGATGATTTCGTTGTTGAAGCCGTGCCGCTTCTGGTGGAACAGCACCGGGCCCTTGCTGTCGAGTTTGATCGCGATCGCGGTCGCCAGCATCACCGGCGAGAACACGATGATGCCGATGATCGAAAAGACGATGTCAAAGGCGCGTTTCGCGACCGAATCCCAGTCGTTGATAGGCTTGTCGAAGATATCGAGCATCGGCACCGAGCCGATGTAGGAATAGGCGCGCGGCCTGAACTGCAGCGCATTCGAATGCGCCGACAGCCGGATGTCGACCGGCAGCACCCACAGCTTCTTCAACAGTTGCAGCACGCGCGATTCGGCGGTCAGCGGCAGCGAAACGATCAGCATGTCGATGCGTGCGATGCGGGCAAATTCAATGAGCTCGGAAATCGTGCCGAGCTTGGGATAGCCGGCGACAACCGGCGGCGAACGCTTGTCACCACGATCGTCGAAGATGCCGCAGATGCGGATGTCGTTGTAGGGCTGCTTTTCGACCGAGCGGATCAGCACCTCCGCCGCCTTGCCGCCGCCGACGATGACGGCGCGGCGCTCCATCCGCCCGTCGCGCGCCCAGCGCCGGATCAGCTTCGACATCACCAGCCGGAGACCCAGGATCAGCACGAAGCCAATAACGAACCACGTGCCGAAGAGCAGGCGCGAATAGTCTTCCGACATTTTCATGGTGAAGGCGGTGAGCGCCATCAAGGCGAAGGTTCCAGCCCAGACCAGTAGGAGGCGGCCGAAATTGGCGATCGGCCGCATCAGCGCGACGATCTGGTAGCAGTCGGTGACGTCGAGCAAAACGACCGCGAGGAACGAGGTGGCGGCGATCGTCAGCGAGTATTGCCAGGCAAGATAGCTGAAAAAGCCGACATAGTAGAAATAGACGGCAAGACCCGACACCAACAGCAGCGCGAATTCCGCCATGCGCAGGACGCCGCTGACCATGATCGGCGACATCGTATCGCGCCGGTATTGCGAGGCGACCTGGCGGGCAACGTCGTTCATGCCGCCGGCCGTGTTGTTCTCGGCAGGGGCGTCGAATTTGCGCACCGCGTCTAGCGAAAAACGGCGCGCGGGGTCGATTTCGTTCATGGGGCGTCCGTAGGTTTCCCTCAGGTGAATAGCAAAAGAGAGCTAAGAAACCCTTGAAACAACAGATGGCTTTGGAGACGCTTTCACCGGGGGCCTTTTGCAGCCGAGTGGATATCAGTTGCTCTACTGTTTGAGCGCGGCGAAATAGGCCTTTTCGATTTCGGCGGCCATTACATCCGCGCCGAACCGTGCCTTGAGGTCGGCGGCACCGGGCATCAGGCCTTTGTAGGCGTCGAGATCGGCCAGAGCGGCGCTTATCTTGTCGCCAAGTTCGCGCGGGTCGGGCCGGATCAGGGCAGGGGAGCCGGTGTCGAAGATTTCCGGTATGCCCCCGACCGACGTCGCGATTAGCGGCTTGCCGGCGGCAAGCGTTTCCAGAACGATATAAGGCATGGCTTCCGCGCGCGAGGGAACGACGACCAGCTTGGCCAGCGTGAAGGCGAGCCTGGCTGGCATCGGCGGCAGGAAGCTGACCTCGAGGCCGAGCTGATCTACCTTGGCGCGATAGCGCGGCAGGTCGTCGCCGTCGCCGACCATCAGCGCTTTCAATGGGCGACCGAGCCGTGTTGCGGCTCGCCCCAGCGCATCGATGAAGATGTCCGGGCCCTTGAGGTCGCGCATCATGCCGATATAGAGGAGGTCGACGGCATTGTGCTCGGTCTGCACCGGCTCGAACTCGGCGGCGCGCAGGCCGTTGTGTACGAGAGCGTTCGGAATGGGCGGCTCGCCGACCTTCCTGCGATAAGTCCGCCGCTCATAATCGGAAACAAATAGCAGGCAATCGGTGAAGCGAGCCATGAAGCGTTCGAGCGCGAAGAACAGCTTCCCCATCGCCGTGGTTTCGTCATAGTGCAGTGAGCCGCCATGCGGCGAATAAAGGCGGGCTACGCGAGACCTGGATACCCGCAACAATGAGCCGAACAGACGGGCATAGGCGCCACCTTTGGCGCCATGCCCGTGCAGCACGTCCGGCCGCAATTCTTTTATGATCCTATAGGTGCGTCGGGCCGAAGCGAGATCGCCTGGCCCGACATGCCGCTGCATCGGTGTGCGATGAATGCCGAGCGCCAGGCTGCCTTTCATCTGTTCGAACAGCCGTTCCTCGAAATCGCCGCCAGTCGTCGAATCGCAGACGATGCCGACGGCATGGCCGGCGGCGACCTGAGCCTCGGTCAGGTCGCGCACATGCCGGAAGATGCCTCCGACGGGTGAGCGAAAGCAGTGGACGATCCTGAGTGTGTCCGCCACTTGGTCAGCACATCAAAACAGGCGTTCGCGAACATAGACTGTGTCGCCGGGCAACAGCGGGTCGGAGGTCACCACGCGTCCGGTTATAACCTTGCCGTTGATGTCGCGGGTAATGTCGACGCTTTCCTGGTTGGCGCGTGGCGTGAAGCCGCCGGCGATGGCGATGGCTTTCTGCACGGTCAGGCCCGGAACGTAGGAATATTGGCCCGCCGCGCCCACTTCACCCATGACGAAGATCGGCCGGTAGCGATCGATTTCGACCGAAACGTCAGGATCGCGCAAATAGCCCTGGCGCAGTTTCTCGGCGATCTCGCCCTCGAGTTGCTGGGCGGTGTGGCCGCGCGCCGGCACGTTGCCGACGAGCGGCAGCGAGAGATAGCCGGATTGGTCGACGCTGTAGGTGTTGGTCAATCCTTCCTGCTCGAACACGGTGACGCGGACGCGGTCGCCGGCACCGAGGCGATAGGGCTGGTCGAGCACTTCATGGAAGGCGGCCGGCGTCGGCCGGTAGCTTGAGCAGCCCGAAAGCATCGATACGGCAAGCAGCGCGCGGAAAAGGGGAGCAGTGCTTTTCATGAGCGGACACGTACCTTTTAATAGCCGGCGACTCTGCGGCAAACCTTAACGATCGAGCTCGGTTATCATCCTGTTAGGGTTAATGGCCGGTAAAGGCGCGCGGCCGATGCGGGCCCGATCGACAAATGCAGATGGTTTTCAGCCTCTTGTTTGCGGCTTGTTAGCAGAGCCTAACAGGTGCTTACCGCGTTATTAACGGCTGAGTTACCATAGTTGTTTACGGTGCATGCTGACTCAGTACCGGAGCAGGGATGCATGTCCGTTCAATCCGCGGCCGCAGATGTCGACGTCGATCTCAGGCAGCTTTTCGCCAGCCTGGCGCGAAACTGGCTGCGCATCCTTGTCGTCGCGCTGGCTGTAACCGGCCTGGCCTTTGCGCTCGCCTGGCTTGCAACGCCCGAATACAAGGCGGCAGCCAAGCTGGAGATCGGGCCTCGAGAATCGGAGTTCACGCGGCCAGCCGGTGCCAACGGCAACGAGCGGTCGATTCCCGACGAAGAGGCTGTGGCCACCGAGGTCCAGATCATTTCGTCCCCTGACATCCTCAAACAGGTGGCGGCGAAGCTCAACCTCGCGAAATTGCCCGAATTCGACGAGGCGCTGAAGATGTCGGCGCTGAGCCGCACCCTTGTCCTCGTTGGCTTGAAAAGCGATCCCTTCGAGATTCCGCTGGAAGAGCGCGTGCTGGACGCAATGCATGACAAGCTCAACGTCTATGGCGTTGAAAAAACCCGCGCGATCGCTATCGAGTTCTCGTCAGAGGATCCACAGCTTGCCGCCGCAATCCCGAACGCCATCGCAAACGCCTATATCGCCTCCAAGGGCAACGCCAAGCTCGAATCGAATTCCGCCGCCACCGACTTTCTGGCGCCGGAAATCGCGGACCTGCAGAACCGGGTGAAGGAGGCGGAGGCCAAGGTTGCCGCATTCCGTGCGCAGTCCGATCTTTTGATGGGCGGCAACAATTCGGTGCTTGCCACCCAGCAGCTGTCCGAATTGTCGAGCGAACTGTCACGGGTACGCGCCAACCGCGCTTCGGCGGAAGCGACCGCCGACAGTGTGCGCAGGGCGTTGCGCAATGGCGGCTCGCTGGATGCCGTTCCAGAGGTGTTGTCTTCCGACCTGATCCAGCGCCTGCGCGAGCGGCAAGTCGAACTCAAGAACAACATCGCCGACCTTTCCACCACCTTGCTCGACAATCATCCGCGCATCCGTGCGCTGAAGTCGCAGCTCGCCGATCTCGACCGCCAGATCCGCAACGAAGCGGAAAAGATCATGAAGGGTCTGATGGCGCAGGCCGAGACGGCGAAGGCACGAGAGGCTCAACTCGTGGCCGACGTCAACACCCTGAAGGCGGCGTCCGCCCGCGCCGGCGAAGAGCAGGTGGAACTCGATGCCCTGCAGCGCGATGCCGCGACCAAGCGCCAGCAACTCGATCTCTACTCGTCCAGCTATCTCCAGGCGGCCGCACGCAAGGATCGTAACTACCTGCCTGTCGACGCTCGCCTATTTTCGGAGGCCCGGGCGCCGACCGAACCCTATTTCCCCAAGATTGGTCCGATTGTCGGTGCGGCCTTTGTCGGCTCGTTGCTCCTCATGGCGATCGTCACGTTGCTGCAGGAACTGTTTTCCGGCCGCGCCATGCGTCCGGCCGCCGGTGCCCATTTCGAACGCATCGAGCAGGTTGCGATGCCGGCTGTCCAAGCCGAACGCGTAGTGGCCGAGCCCGGCCCGCCGGTTGCCCGGCCCGAACCGGCAGTCGCCGAGATCGACCAGCTCGGTGAGTCCGACAACAGTGTCACTGAAACCAAACTGGAGCCGGAACCCGTCGCGGTGGCGGAAGCGGCTGCCGAGAAAATCGAACCGGAGTACTCTGAGATGGCTGCTGCAGACATTGAACCGGCACGTTCCACCCTCGGTGAGGTCGACATCGACAAGGCCGCGGAAAAACTGATCGCCACCGGTGCCGCCCGCGCCATATTCGTGTCGCCGGAAGGCGACGAGGCGGCTGCCTCGGCGGTGCTGGTGGCGCGCGCAGTCTCTGACGCCGGGCTACGCGTGCTGCTGCTTGATCTCACCGCTTCGGGTGCTGCCTCGCGGCCGATGCTGGACAGCGGGCTGTTTCCGGGCATCACCGATCTGCTCGCCTCGGAAGCGCAGTTCAGCGATGTGATCCACCCCGATCTCTATTCGGACTGCCACGTGATTCCCGTCGGCACAGCCGATCCGGTCCGTGCCATGCGCGCCGCCGACCGGCTGCCGATCATCATGCAGTCGCTGACCACCGCCTATGACCTGGTCGTTGTCGAATGCGGACCAGCGGACGCGCTAGGCATCAGCCGCCTAGTGGGCGAGGGCACCGAGGTGCTGCTCTCCATGCTGGAGCCGGACGACGAGGTGACGCAAGCCGCAGTCGCGCTCATCGAGAGCGGCTATCCCGACCTGACGCTGGTCACGCCAATCGGCCATGTGGCGCCGGGGCCAATGCCGGGGCGGCGCTCGGCCGCCTGAGGCAGTTTTCTCAAATCGAAATCAGCTGTCGTCTTCGCCTGCGGCCGGTGCTGTCTGTCCCACAGCCTTGCGGCGCAGCAGCTTGGTCAGCTTCCAGACCATTGGGCTGTGCTTGATGAATGCTTTCAGGCTTGCGCCGTGCCTGAGCGCAAGCGCCAGCGCGCGGCCCTTCAGCGTCAGCGGAACCAGCACTTCGAAATGCTGCGTTTCGACATCGCACCACAATCGCTTGTAGGGTTCGTCGCCGACTGAGAAATCATAGATTTCAAAACCCGTTTCGCAGGCTTCCTGGATGTTCTCGAAGAACAGGAAGTCGCCCGGGCTGGTGTGTGCGAGGTCGTCCTCGGCGATCGCCCCGAATTCGCAGATCAGCCGCTTGCCCGAGCGGCTCGACCCGGTGACCGCACGAAGCTTGCCGGCGACTTCCAGCCCATGCAGCACGAAGCACGGGTTTTCCTCTTGAAGCGCTTCGGCAAACAGCGAGCGGAAAAAAGCGCGTACCTCCGCTTCACCGAAAACATTGACGATGCCCATCTTGCGGAAGCGGAATTCCTTCATCTCGAAAAAGGCGTCGAGCAGCCTGTTCACCTCGTCCGCAGTCCTCGCCTCGATGCGACGATAGCTGCCGACGGCCTCGAACTTGCGCGCCTGCGAGCGATGCTTCTTGCGCCTGCGCTTGCCGCTCACCCGGGTGAGCAGTGCATCAAACCCTCCGACAAGACCGGCGGCCAGCGACAGATTGGGGCTCGAAAAATGCGGCAAGGCGGAGAGCGGGTTGGCAACGCCGTCGAGATCAGGCAGCAGCCGCTCTAGCGCGACAAGATCGATGTCGCGCCGCGCCTTGGCAATCGCGGCCAGCATAGAGCGGATCGCCGCGATATCGGCATTCGCCAGCCATTGCGGGTCGGAGGCGGCAAAATTGCCGTTGGCATGGCGGCCGCCCATAAAGCGGGCGATGCGGAATGCCCCGCTGTGGGTGACCTCCAGCGCCAACGAGAAAACCGGCCTGTCGTCGGCGCGCAGCGTCGCAACGACAACGTCGGCGCCGGTATGTGCGGCCCAGTTCAGGATCCAGCCTGCGCTCTGCGCCGGGGCAAAAAGCGCCGAACGGCAGAATTCGGCGTACGCCGCCAGCGCCGCACTATCGGCAACCGAGGTCGACAGGCCGGCGTTGCCGGCCGGCAAGGCACACGGCGACGCCTCGCTGCTTGCCAGCCGATTGCCGTCAAATGACGCGGTGGCGTCAACCATACCTCAATCCTTAGGGCGTATTCGTCGCGATTGGGGGTCCGCGCAGGCGCATTCCATGCTTGATGAGCTTAGGCGCAAAAGGTGAATGAATGATCGACGGGGGCGAGGCAATCCGCAAACTGGCGCTCAATCTCGCCCGCTATTCCGGTCTTGCGCCGCTGGCCAAGCCGTTCATCGGCGGCCTTGGCGCCATCCTGATGCTGCATCGGGTCACCGCGACGCCGGAAAAGCCGAACGGCGTCAACCGCCACTTGAACATCGCGCCTGGGTTCCTCGACATCGTGATCGCCGACATGAAGGCGAACGGCTACACGTTCGTTACTCTGGACGAGGCAATCGAGCGCATCAAGGCTGGCGACAAGGACGGCCAGTTCGCGACGATCACCGCCGACGACGCCTATCGAGACAACATGACCGAGGCGCTGCCCGTGCTGGAGAAGCACGGCGCGCCGATCACCATCTACGTCGCGCCGGGACTGATTGATGGCGCTGCCGATTTGTGGTGGGACGTGGTCGAGGACATCGTCAATGCGCGCGATCGCCTGACGCTGACGACGCCGGACGGCCCGGTGACGATCGATTGCTCGAACCCAGGAAAAAAGGTCCAGGCCAATGCGCGCCTGCACGCTCATCTGACGCTGAAGGTGCGCGAGCAGGACCAGCGTGCGGTATTGCGCGATCTGGCGCGTTCGAACGGCATCGAGTTGGGCGGTTCGCGCCCGAACACGCTGATGAACTGGGACGAGCTCCGCACCATGGCCGCGCACCCGCTGGTGACGATCGGAGCGCATAGCGTCAATCATTGCAATCTGAAGCGGCTTTCCGAGAGCGACGCGCGGCATGAGATCGGCGACGTCAAGCGCATATTGCAGGCCGAACTCGGCGAGGAGCCGCGCCATTTCGCCTATCCCTACGGTTATGCCAGCGCCGTCGGCCGTCGCGAAGTGGGCCTTGTCCGCGATGCCGGCTATGCCTCGGCCGTGACGACCCGCCACGGCATACTCCGCGCCGAGCATGCCGGGTTCCTGCATGCCCTGCCGCGCATTTCGGTCAATGGCCGCTATCAGAGCGTCGCCCACATCCGAACAATGTTGTCGGGCGTGACGACGCCGCTGGCCAATGCCGGCAAGACGGTGGTGACGATCTAACTGTTGCCTCGGCCCTTCGGCCGCGGCTCCAGGATCAGCCATTTGATGATGCCCATCGCCGGCAGCACCCACAAAAGCCCGCTCAGCAGGAAGAAGATGAAGTGCGCCAGCGGCCCGGACTGTGACAATTGGGCGACTGCCACGATCGAGGCGACCATCGCATAGACGACGACCAGCAGTACCAGCAGGAAGCTTCCGATCAGCTTTTTCAGGCGAATGGGCATAACGCGATCTCGTTGATCGCTATCGCTTAAGCCGAACAGCCAATACGCGCAACCCGCCAGAAACGGCGCGACGGCGTGCCGCGCTGTCCGGTCTTGCAAGCCGGGTTGCGATGGTTCACCAATCCGCGACTTCAACTGCCGGGACAAAGCCATGGCTGCTGCCAATGCTGTGCCTTTCGCAGCCCGCGATCGCGACCTTCGCAACCGCGCGCTGGTACGTGGTTGGCTCTATGTCGTGCTCCTCGTGCTGTTTGCGCTGGTGGTGGTCGGCGGCGCTACGAGGCTCACCGATTCGGGCCTGTCGATCACCGAATGGCAGCCGATTCACGGCGTCATCCCGCCACTCAATGATGCCGAGTGGCAGGAGGAGTTCCTGCGCTACCAGCAGATCCCGCAATATGCCGAACTCAACAAGGGCATGAGCATCGAGGCGTTCAAGTCGATCTTCTGGTGGGAGTGGGTGCACCGCATCCTGGCGCGTAGTGTCGGCGTGGTCTTCGCCCTGCCGTTGCTGTTCTTCTGGGCGACGCGCCGCATCGAGCGCGGCCTCGGCACGAAATTGTCGGGCATCCTCCTTCTCGGCGCCCTGCAGGGCGCGATAGGCTGGTGGATGGTGGCGTCCGGGTTGGCCGACCGGGTTTCGGTCAGCCAATACCGGCTGGCGACGCATCTGACGCTGGCGGCGCTGATCTTCACGGCGACCATGGTGGTCGCGCGCGGACTGGCCCCACACTCCGAACCGGCCGCCGACCGATCGACGCAACGTCTGGCCGGCTTTCTGGTGCTGCTGGCGCTGGTCCAGATCTATCTCGGCGGGCTGGTCGCAGGGCTCGATGCCGGCTTGAGCTACAACACCTGGCCGCTGATGGACGGCAAACTGGTCCCCGGCGACCTGCTGCTGCTCGAGCCGGCATGGCGCAATTTCTTCGAAAACCCGAAGACGGTGCAGTTCATCCACCGGGTCGGCGCCTACACGATCTTCGCGGTCGCGCTCTGGCACATGATTGCGACACGCCGGCGTCTGCCGGGCACGACGCATGCCCGACGCGCGACGCTGCTGTTCCTGATTGTCGTGGTGCAGGCGTCGATCGGCATCGGCACCCTATTGATGCATGTGCCGCTGCACATGGCCCTGACGCATCAGGCATTCGCGCTGTTCCTGCTGGGTTTTGCCGCCGCGCACTGGCGCGGCACCAAGGGCGCTTATCCGCTGCCCCACGAGATTGCTCTCAGAGGCTGAGCCGCACCGTCCGGATCGCCATGGCGATCGCCAGCTCGCGGTCCTCGTCGACCGCATTGCGATCTTCATGATGCCATGCAGCCGACAGGCAGCCATAGGCGATGGCGTGGTCCAGTATCGCGGGCGGCGACTGGCCGAGCGTTGCGGCAAAGACTTGCGCCATATGGCCGATCCGCCGCGTATCGAGGCAAAGATCGTCTCGGTCGAGTGGGTTGTAGAACATGTTGGCCGCGTCGAAGCCGGGGTCGCCGAGAACGCCCTTCGGGTCGATCGCCAGCCAGCCGCGCGGACCGTGCATGACGTTGTCGTGGTGCAGGTCGCCATGCAGCGGCCGCACGTCATGCGGATTGGACAGCAGCCGTTCCGCGATTTCGGCTGCTTCGACATACAGGCTCTTTTCGCCGGCGGCGCGATCGGCCTTGGCCTTTTTGAACAGGCTGGAGAACCGGGTCCGCAACGGCTGGAGATCCGGCGGGGCAGGGTGCTTCGACGGCGAGACCAGTCTTGCCATTACCTCGGCCGCGATCGCGGTGGCGGCATTGTCGCCTTGTTCGGCAAGATGGTGTGACAGCATCCTGTCGCCGGCGTATTCGAGCAGCATGCGGTGGCCGTCGCGGCCGAGCAGCCGCACCGCGCCTTCGCCGCGTCGCCAGGCGAGGAAATGCTCGCCACGCAACTCGTCCTCGACATCGTCGAAAGGCTTTAGATCCTTGACGATTGCCGGTGAGTCGTCCTCGCGAGCAACCTTCCAGATGCGGCTGCTGAAGGTTTCGGCGATGAGTTCGGGCGCGCCGACCTTCCAGCGCTTCGGAAATGCCGGCGCATCCATTCAGAGGCCGAGCATCAGATCCATGTTCTGCACGGCTGCACCCGAGGCACCCTTGCCGAGATTGTCGTAGACGGCAAGCAGCAGCGCCTGCGCCCTGTCGTCATTGGCAAAGACATAGAGCTTCATCCGGTTGGTGCCGTTGTAGATCTCCGGATCGATGTCAGGCATGCGTTCCTGATGCAGATACGGCGCCACCTCGACCACGCCACGATCAATGGAAGCAAAATGGTCGGCGATCGCCGCGTGAAGCTCAGCGCCGGTCGGTACATGGTCGAGACCGCCGAGTTGCAGCGGCACTACCGTGATCATGCCTTGCGCGAAATTGCCGACTGCCGGCTGCATGATCGGATCCTGCGAAAGCCTGGCATAGGTCCTGAGCTCCGGCACGTGCTTGTGCTGCAGCGTCAGCCCGTAGGGCAGGAATTCCGAC
Organism: Mesorhizobium sp. M0983; assembly: GCF_040318975.1. NCBI lineage: Bacteria > Pseudomonadati > Pseudomonadota > Alphaproteobacteria > Hyphomicrobiales > Phyllobacteriaceae > Mesorhizobium > Mesorhizobium sp. M0983. Next base: position 134,596 of record NZ_JAMYNH010000011.1, read on the forward strand.
GCATCCTCGCCCTTGGCGACATAATCCTCGATCATCGGCCGGCCGCCGCCGGAATAGCCAGAAATGCCGTTGACGGTGACCGGAAAATCGGCTGGCAACAGCCCCGCCGCAACCAGCGGCCGCAGCGTCGCGATCGGTCCTTGCGGCCAGCAGCCCGGATTGGCGACGCGCTTCGCCGAAGCGATCTTCTTCGCCTGGTCCTTGTCCATTTCGGCGAAACCATATTCCCAGCCCTCGGCGACGCGATGTGCCGTCGAGGCGTCGATCACCTTGGTGGTGTCATTGGCGATCAGCGAAACGCTTTCCTTGGCTGCCGCGTCCGGTAGGCAGAGGATCGCGACATCGGCGGCATTGAGGAACTCGGCGCGCGCTGCCGTTTCCTTGCGGCGCTCAGTCGGGATGGAGATGATTTCCAGGTCGCCGCGCTCGGCAAGCAGCGCCCTGATCTGCAGACCGGTGGTGCCGTGCTCGCCGTCGATGAAGATTTTCGGTTTCATTGCCTGCCAAAATTCCTGTTAGCTATATGCCGCTTGCCTGATTCAATCCGGCAACGCTGTGATTGCCCTGGTTCATTTCCTCGAGCCGGGCCTTTCGTTCCGCCAGCAGCCCGAGATAGTGCATGGCCACCATCGAGCCGGCAATTGCCGTTATATCGGCGTGATCATAGGCTGGCGCAACCTCGACGACGTCGGCGCCGACGATATCGACCTGGTTGATCTGGCGCAGCACCGACAGGATCTTTGCCGAAGACGGGCCTCCCGCTACCGGCGTTCCGGTGCCGGGCGCAAAAGCCGGATCCAGGCAATCGATGTCGAAAGTGACGTAGGTCTTCTTGCCGCCCGTACGGTCGACGATGGCATAGGCGATGTCGGACGCCCGCATTTCCTCCACTTCATGGCCATACAGGATCTTGATGCCGAACGTATCGGGCGCGTGGGTGCGGATGCCGATCTGGATCGACCGGTCGGGGTCGATGATGCCCTCCTTGACCGCACGGCCGACGAAGGAGCCGTGATCGATGCGCTTGCCGTCGTCGGGCCAGGTGTCCTGATGAGCGTCGAACTGCACCAGGGCCAGCGGGCCGTAGATGGCGGCATGCGCCTTGAGCAGCGGCCAGGTGACGAAATGGTCACCGCCGAGCGATAGCAGAAAGGCGCCGGATTTCAGGATCCTCGCCGCTTCGCGTTCGATCGTGGCAGGGGTCTTCTGGTGATTGCCGCTGTCGAGCAGGCAATCGCCAAAATCGACCACGGCAAGCTGTTCGAACAGGTCGCGCGAAAACGGATATTGCGGATCGTTGTCGAGGATGGCCGACGCGCGGCGAATCGCCTGCGGTCCGAAACGCGCGCCCGGCCGATTGGTGACCGCCGCGTCGAAGGGAATGCCCCACACCACCGCATCGGCGCCCTTCACGTCCTTCGAATATTTGCGCCGCATGAACGACAGCGCGCCGGCATAGGTCGGCTCGAACGACGCGCCCGTCCTGGAGCGGGTGGTGAAGGCGTGATCGATGGTCCTTGGCGGCATGAAGCGATCTCCTGTGCGTCGACGCGCAACCTTATTGGCCATAATTCTCAGAATTGCGACCCCTTCGGAAGAACATGGCTATTCGGCCCGGTCACAAATCCTTGCTTGCCAGGAGAGCCCCGCATGGCTGGCCCGGAGATTGCCTAGTTAGCAACCGAAAGTAGCCGCTACGGCCGTTTCGGCCGGCATTAACCTGATTTTCCAGCGTTTGCGAAGCCGGCTTCGTTCACTAGGCTGTCACGAGCGTCGCTTAACCGGGTGTCGATCCGGTACGGAGCGATTCTCATGCGAACGACCTGTCTCATGCGAACGACTTGGCTGAGCCTTCTGCTTTCCGCGGCGCTGGCGGCCTCCCTTGGCCATGCATCGGCAGGCGAAACGCGCGCCAGGCAGATTCTCGACCGGTTCGAGCACGCCAACCAATGGCGCGACCATGTGATGGTGGCCGCGCACCGCGCCGGCGGCATGCAGGCCGGCAAGACGCTCTATCCCGAAAATTCGATCGCCGCCGTCGAGGCGTCGATTGCAATGGGCGCCGAAATCGTCGAGGTCGATATCAGGCGCTCGAAGGACGGACAGTTCGTCGTCATGCATGACAGCTGGCTCGACCGCACCACGAACTGCAAGGGCGAGGTGGTCAAGCGCACGCTGGCCGAACTCAAGACGTGCCGGTTGGTGATCGAAGGCACCGGCGCCTTTACGGGCGAGACAGTCTCGACGTTGCGCGAAATGTTGATGGCGACCAGGGACAGGATCCTCATCAATCTCGACAATAAGCTCGATACCGAAAGCCTCGCCGGCATGGTCGCGGTCGCGCGCGACCTCGGCATGGCCGAACAGGTGATCGTCAAGGAGAACCTGTGGGATGCGGAGAGGATCGCCACGGTTGCGGCCGCCATGGACGCGATCGACGGCGGCTTCCAGTTCATGCCGATCATTGCCGACGATGCGGTTCACGACGCCATGTTTGCCGAAAAAGTCAGCCGGGCGTTCCCGGTGCGGGCGATCGAACTGATCAATTGGCGGGCTGGCGCCGAGACACTGACCGAGACCGGCGGCCCGCTGTTCAGCCCGCGCATGCGCGCGCTGGCGGTGAGGGGTGACTGGCACATCTGGGCCGACACCTATGCCATCGTCAACAAGCCGGGTGGCTTCCTCGCCGGTGGCCGCGGCGACGAGCTGGCGGTCGCGGCCAGCCTGCCGCGCGAGACTTATGGCTTCTGGGTCGAGCGCGGCGCCACCATCATCCAGACCGACGAACCGAAGGCCGCCATCGATTGGCTGGCGGCGAACGGTTTTCGCGTGCCCTATGCCGGCCCGGCCGAGCCGGCGAATACGGCCAGCATTAACTAGGAGCGGCGGTCGCGCTGCCAATCTCCCCCCTTGTGGGGGAGATGCCCGGCAGGGCAGAGGGGGGCGCTGTCCCTCCAGCCTATCGGGTCGATTGAGATTGCAATTGGCGTCAATTGTCACGCAGGGTTCAACAAGAGGCAGGCGATCCTTCGCGCCCCCCTCTGTCCTGCCGGACATCTCCCCCACGAGGGGGGAGATTGGCTCATCACCGCCTTCGCTAGTCTCCAACACCGGCTGGCGGCACCTCGCGCCTCGTGCGCAGGTCAAGCGGCCATCGCCACGCCCTCTAGCGCCTCGAGCGCATCCTCCGGCAGCGCGAGATCGCCTGCGGCGAGGTTCTCCCTGAGATGCGCAACTGAAGACGTGCCGGGGATCAGAAGAATGTTGGGCGCGCGGCGAAGCAGCCAGGCGAGCGCGACCTGCATGCGCGTGGCGCCGAGGCGTGCGGTGACCTTGGACAAGGTCGACGACTGCAGCGGGTTGAAGCCGCCAAGCGGGAAGAACGGCACATAGGCGATGCCGCCGTGGGCCAGATCGTCGATCAACGCATCGTCGCCCCGATGCGCCAGATTGTACTGGTTCTGCACGCAGACGATCTTGCAAATCCTGCGGCCTTCGGCGATTTGTGCAGCGGTGACGTTGCTCAGCCCGATGTGACGCACAAGGCCCTGTCGCTGAAGCTCGGTAAGCGTTGCAAGCGGGGCCTCGATCGACCCTTCGGCGGGGCCATGCGCGTCGAACATGACTCGAAGGTTGACCACCTCCAGCACGTCGAGCCCGAGATTGCGCAGATTGTCGTGCACCGCCTTGGTCAGCTCGTCGGCCGAGAAGGCCGGCAGCCATGCTCCGTCCCGGCCGCGCCGGGCGCCGATCTTGGTGACGATAACGAGGTCGTCGCGATAGGGTGCGAGCGCTTCGCGGATCAACAAATTGGTGACGTGTGGGCCATAGAAGTCGCTGGTGTCGATGTGATTGACGCCCTGCGCAACGGCTTCGCGCAGCACGGCCAATGCCGCATCGTGGTCCTTTGGTGGGCCGAAGACGCCGGACCCTGCGAGCTGCATGGCGCCGTAGCCGAGCCGTCTGACTTTGCGGTCGCCGAGGATGAATGTGCCGGACTGGTCGACGCTGGACATAGTCTTTCTCCTTCAGGGAATGGTGCACAGATAGACGGTGTCCGATCTCGCGATAATTGGGTACAATTCGCACGGGCTGTGCGGAATGACGAACAATGCAGATTGATCTCGGGGATCTGAACGCCTTCGTGGCCGTAGCGCGCGCCAAAGGTTTTCGGGATGCGGCACGCGCCAGCGGCGGCAGTGCGTCCGGCTTGAGCGAGGCGGTGCGCCGCCTGGAGACGCAGCTCGGTGTCAGGCTGCTCAACCGGACGACGCGCAGCGTCGTCCTGACGGAGGCCGGCCAAGGCTTGCTGGCGCGGCTCGGTCCAGCCTTGACCGAGGTGGAGTCGGCGCTGGACGTGGTGAACGGCTTTCGCGACAGGCCGGCCGGCTCGCTGCGCCTCAATGTGCCGGTCAGCGCGGCGCGACTGGTCCTGCCCAGCATCGTGCCGCGGTTCCTTGCCGCCTATCCCGGTATCCGGCTGGAGGTGATCGCCGAGGAGAGCTTTGTCGACGTGCTGGCGGCCGGCTGCGATGCCGGCATCCGTTACGACGAGCGGCTGGAACAGGACATGATCGCCGTGCCGATCGGGCCGCGCGTGCAGCGCTTCGCCACCGCCGCCAGCCCGGCCTACCTGGATCGTCATGGCCGGCCGCAACACCCGCGCGACCTGCTCGGCCACGCCTGCCTGCGCGGCCGCTTTCCCAGCGGTGCGATAACGCCATGGGAGTTCGAGCGCGACGACGAGGTGGTGCGGGTCGATCCGACGGGGCCACTGATTGTGGGGATCGGCGGAGCAGCCGATTTAGCCGTTGATGCAGCGATCGCCGGCACCGGAATCGTGAAGCTGTTCGAGGACTGGCTTCGCCCGCATTTCGAGAGCGGTGCACTCGAACCCGTCCTCGAACCCTGGTGGCAGAGCTTCTCCGGGCCGTTCCTCTACTATCCCGGCCGGCGCCTCGTACCGGCGCCGCTGCGGGCGTTCGTCGACTTCATCAAGGCATTGCCGATGAACTCTGACATCACGGGCACGGCACAAAGAAAAAGGCCACCCGAAGGCGGCCTTTGAACTCTGTGTAGCTTCGCAGCGCTTAGCGCTTGGAGAACTGGAAGCTCCGGCGGGCCTTCGCCTTGCCGTACTTCTTGCGCTCGACCACGCGGCTGTCACGGGTCAGGAAGCCGCCCTTCTTGAGCACGGCGCGCAGCGCCGGCTCGTAATAGGTCAGCGCCTTGGAGATGCCGTGGCGCACGGCACCGGCCTGGCCGGAGAGGCCGCCGCCGATGACGGTGGCAACGATGTCGTACTGGCCGGCGCGGTTGGCAGCGATGATCGGCTGGTTGAGGATCATCTGCAGAACCGGGCGCGCGAAATATTCGGCGAACACCTTGTCGTTGACGACGATCTTGCCGGAGCCGGGCTTCACCCAGACACGGGCGATGGCGTTCTTGCGCTTGCCGGTGGCATAGGCGCGGCCCGATTTGTCGAGCTTCTGGACATGGACGGGTGCAGCCGGCTGGGTGTTGGTGTTGCCGGTGGCAGTTCCGAGTTCTGCGAGCGAGGAAAGCTCAGCCATCTTACGAAACCTTCTTGTTCTTGGCGTTCAGCTTGGCCACGTCGAGGACGACGGGCTGCTGGGCGACATGCGGATGTTCCGTGCCTGCATAGACGCGGAGATTCTTCATCTGGCGACGGCCGAGCGGGCCGCGCGGGATCATGCGTTCGACGGCCTTCTCAACGACACGCTCGGGAAAGCGGCCCTCGAGCAGCTGCCGCGCGGTGCGTTCCTTGACGCCACCGGGGTGACCGGTGTGCCAGTAATAGACCTTGTCGGTGAACTTCTTGCCGGTGAACACCACCTTGTCGGCATTGATGACGATGACGTTGTCGCCGTCGTCGACATGCGGGGTGAAAGTGGGCTTGTGCTTGCCGCGAAGATGATTGGCGATGACAGTGGCGAGACGGCCGACGACGAGACCCTCGGCGTCGATCAGCACCCACTTCTTCACCACATCCGCAGGCTTCTGCGAAAAGGTTGTCATGGATTGTTGCTTTCGGTTCGGACCTTCAAAAGAAGGCGTTTCTTGTTGCTTGGATTGGCGAAAGGCACTTGCCCGCCGCCAATAACAAAACGGCGGCCTTTGCGGGCCGCTGTTCCGTGAGGGCTTATAGGAGAGAGCGGCGACTACGTCAAGGCGCGTGAAAAGCCATCTCTGGGCTAAAATCAAGCAAAAACAATGATTTGAGCACAAGGTATTATTTTACCACATCTCCAATCCGCTTTGGCGGGATCGAATAGGTGCCCGTTGCGTGCGCTACCGTGTGTCCCTCCGGGCCGGCGACGATGTCGATATCGAACACCATCAGGCTCTTGCCGAGCTTGAGGATGCGGCAATGGCCGTCGATCGGCCCGGCCTCGGCCTTGCGGACAAAATTGATGTTGAGACTGGTGGTGACCGAAAGTGCATCCGGTCCGGCATGCGAGAGCACGCAGACATAACCGCCTATGTCGGCCAGCGTGAACAGCGCCGAACCCGATACGGTGCCGCCGGGACGCAAATGGCGCTCGTCAGCATTGAGCCGCACAACACAGCCGCCTGGAAACACCTCCAACGCCTCGTAGAAGGTGAACTGGTCGTTGAGCTGCGGGAAAACAGTCGCCACAAGCGCGTTGACGTCAGCAGCCGTCAGCACCGGCTTGAGATTGCTTTGAGCAGGCATGGCGGTCTCTCGTTGTGCCTGCCTGTTTGAGCGCAGCGTGCCGTTTCTGGCAACAGCCATTCATTATGGCAGAGGCGGAGTGTTGGACGAAGCGAGACCCGCATACTAGATTAGTCCATCACCGATCCGGAATCGCGGAGGAATGACCCATGGCCGAAATCGTCGCCATCAAGCCTGCCGTTGCTGAAGGGCCGGTCGCCGCCCGGCTGGATAAGGGCGTGTTGCGCCTGACGCTCGCCAATCCGCCGGCCAATGCTCTTTCGCTTTCAGTGATGGCGGCGCTGATGGCGGAACTCGACCGCGCCAAGGCCGACAAGTCCGTCCGCGTCATCGTCCTTGGGGCGGCCGGCAAAGTGTTCTGCGCCGGGCACGACCTCAAGGAGTTAAGCACGCACCGCGCCGATGCCGATCACGGCAGGGCCTTCTTCGAAAAGACGTTTTCCGCCTGCGCTTCACTGATGCAGGCGATCGTTCGCCATCCCAAGCCGGTGATCGCCGAAGTCGACGGCCTGGCGACGGCGGCCGGATTGCAGCTGGTCGCCAGCTGCGATCTCGCCATCGCTTCGCACGAGGCGACCTTCTGCACGCCGGGCGTCAATATTGGACTGTTCTGCTCGACGCCGATGGTGGCGCTGTCGCGCAATGTCTCGCGCAAGCACGCCATGGAGATGCTTTTGACCGGCGAAACGATCGAAGCGGCAACCGCTAAGGAATTCGGCTTGGTCAACCGCGTCGTGCCGCGCGAATATCTGAATCAGATTGTCACCAAATACGCGCAAACCATTGCGTCCAAATCGTCCTTGGTCGTCAAGATCGGCAAGGAAGCCTTTTATGAGCAAGCGGAAATGGGGCTGGCCGAGGCCTATGATTACACCGGGCGCGTCATGGTCGAGAACATGCTGGCGCGCGATGCGGAAGAGGGCATTGGCGCCTTCATTGGCAAACGCAAGCCGGAATGGCCGGAGGAATAGGAGGCGGATATGGAACCGCGCATCTCCATCATCACCATCGCCACCGACGATCTCGACCGCGCCACGCGCTTTTATGAGGCGATGGGCCTGACCCGCCATGCCGGGATCACCGAGGGCGTTGCTTTCTTCCAGATGGGTGGCGCCATCCTTGCCCTGTTTCCGCGCCCAAGCGCCGAGGAGGATTCAGGCGTGACCTTCGGCAACGCGCCGTCGGCCGTCTACCTCGCCTACAACACCCGCTCCGACGCCGAGGTCGATGCAGTGTTGGCGCTGGCCAAGAAGGCCGGCGGCCGTATCGTCAAGCCGGCGCAACGGGCCTTCTGGGGTGGCTGGTACGGCTATTTCGCCGATGCGGACGGGCATGTCTGGGAAGTGGCGCACAATCCGGCTTTTCCGATCGCGGAAGACGGATCGATTTCGCTGCCGGCCTGACGAGGTTCCCCTCTGGCTCATCGCAAGCAACTGACGCGGCTGAAGGCGCCCTATCTGAAACGCATCCTGATCGAGCCCAGCCGGGTCGTCGATTGGGAAAAATATCCCTGGGACCTGCCGATCTTTCACGGCCATGAATTCGAGCTCGAATTCACCACGCCGATCACCATCATCGTCGGCGAGAACGGCACCGGTAAATCGACGCTGCTCGAAGCGATCGGCGCGCTGGCCGGCTACGACGAGGCTGGCGGCGGCAAGGGCTACATGCCGGTCGATCACTCCCGCGCCGTCGACAAGAGCGGCGCAGCGCTGGCGGCGACGTTGCGCGGCCACTGGCTGCCGAAGGTCACCGCCGGCTGGTTCTTTCGCGCCGAATCCTTCTATTCGGTTGCCCGCTATGTAGATCAGGCTGCCATCGACGCCCATGAGGCGCCGCCCGACTTCCTTTCCTGGTCGCATGGCGAGGGTTTCATCAGATTCTTCGAGGAGCGCTGCCGCCGGCAAGGCATTTACATCCTCGACGAGCCCGAAAGCGCCTTGTCGCCGACGCGCCAGATCGAACTTCTCAAGATGCTGCGGCGGATGGACCAGTCCGGCACGGCGCAAGTGATCATGGCGACACATTCGCCGCTGCTGATGGCCTGTCCCGGCGCGCGGCTGTTCCGCATCAGCCGGTCCGGGCTCGACCCGACCGATTTTCACGACACCCATCATTTCCGCGTGATGCGCAATTTTTGCAACGATCCAGATGGTTTTCTCGCCGAAGCGCTGTATGAGGACGAGGCATGAACCACGACGCTTACGACAACGCCTATATCGCCGGCATCCTCAATTCGGTGAAGACCATCGCCATGGTCGGCGCGTCGGCTAATGACGTGCGGCCGAGCTATTTCGTGCTGAAATATCTGCTCGGCAAGGGCTTTTCGGTGTTCCCGATCAATCCCGGCCAGGCCGGCAAGGAGATCCTAGGCCAGATGACCTTTGCCAGGCTCGCCGACGTTCCGGGACCTGTCGACATGGTCGACGTGTTTCGCGCGTCCGCTGCCGTGCCGGGCATTGTCGACGAGGTGCTGCGGCTCGATCCGCTGCCGAAGGTCATCTGGATGCAGCTTGGCATACGCCATGACGAGGCGGCCACACGCGCCGAAGCCGCCGGCATCAAGGTGGTGATGAACCGTTGCCCCAAGATCGAATATGGCAAGCTGTCGGGCGAGATCGGCTGGACCGGCGTCAATTCCGGCGTGCTGTCGTCGAAGAAGCCGCTTATGCGGCCGGGATTCCAGAGTTTCGGCGTTCGCCAGAAGTAGGTTCCCGCATCCCCATCTGGGAGAGCGGGAACCTCATCGTGCCGCCCGCCGATCGCTAGTACCGGGTCCACTGTCCGCCTTCGTACCAGAAGGCGGCCGAGATCCGTCCGCCGCCGTCGACCCACCACAGCTCCATGCTACTCGGGATACGGGAGACCGCGGCAATACCGCCATTGGTCGCGGCGCTGCCGTCCGGCGCGAGCTGATAACGGGTCCACTGTCCGCCCTCGTACCAGAACGCGGCCTCCATCGACCCATTCGGCCCCGTCCACCACACTTCCATACTGCCAGGGATGCGGGAAACTGCGGCAATGCCGCCATTGATCGCGGCGCTGCCGTTCGGCGCGAGCTGATAGCGGGTGGGCTGGCCGCCTTCATACCAGAAGTTGGCTTCGACCGATCCGTGCGGCCCGATCCACCAGAGCTCGAGGCTGTTCGGGATGCGCGACAGCGTGGCGATGGTGCCGCCGACGGCGGCGCTGCCGTCCGGTGAAAGCTGATACCGCGTCCATTGGCCGCCCTCATACCAGAAGGCGACTTCGATCGAGCCGTTGGGCCCGATCCACCAGACCTCCATGCTGTTCGGGATGCGCGAGACGGCTGCGATACTGCCGCCGCGCGCCGCGCTGCCGTCCGGTGCCAGCTGATAACGTGTCCACTGGCCCCCTTCGTACCAGAAGGCCGCCTCGATCGAGCCGTTGGGACCGATCCACCAGACCTCCATGCTGTTCGGGATGCGCGATACCGCTACGATGCCGCCATCGGGAGCGGCGCTGCCGTTCGGCGCCAGCTGATAGCGGGTCGGCTGGCCCCCCTCGTACCAGAAGTTGGCTTCGACCGATCCAGCTGGGCCGATCCACCATTCCTCCATGCTTTGCGGGATACGTGAGACGGCGGCGATGGCGGTGCCAGGCGCGGCACTTCCGTCCGGTGCCAGGCGATAGCGGTTCCAACGGCTACCGTCGTACCAGAAGCCGACCTCGATCGACCCGCTGGGGCTGGCCCACCAGATTTCCATGCTTCCCGGAATGCGGGCCAGCGATGCGATGCCCTTGACGCCGGGCACGTCGCGCAACGTCCCGACGAAGGTGATCCGGAAGATCAGCTCGTAGGTTCCGCCGTCGCCTTCGATGATCATGCGCCGGTCCCTGACGCCGAAATCTATCAGGTCTGCCCCCTCCAGCCTGAGCTCCTGCGTGCCGAGATGGTCGTCGTCGAGCGCGAAGGGGATCGGCAGGTCGATGCCGTTCAACACGCTGCCGATGTCGCTGGTTAGCCGCGCCGCGCGATTGCGCGGGTCGGGGTCACCGAGCGACGCCGTAAGCGAGGCCGCCCCCCTGATGCTCACCAGGTTCCGGTATTGATTTGGCGAGCCGTTGTCCTGCTCCATCAGCGAGACGACAATTGCCACGTCGGCCGGATTCTGGATGGGCTGAGGGGTTCCGTTCGTGCCCCAGAACGGTTGCCCGTTCACGGTGACGGGATGCTCGTCATCGTCGTCCATGTCCTCGAAGATGCCGAAGCTGAAGACCTGGAGGTCCGGCACGGCGGGCAGTCCCGGCGCGGTGGGGCGCATGTTCGCCACGCTCACCAGGACGTAGACTTCGTCGGAAGCCGAAAGCTCGTTGGTCTCGTTGAGGCACTTGATGCTTTGCAGATTGATCAGCAGCGTCATTGAGATACTCCTTGAATAATCGCCTTTGTCCATCAGCGGATGCTTGGGAGTCCCATGGTTGTTGCCATGGTCGGAGGCAGTAAATTGCTGCCGACGCGCAGGCTGACAGAGCCGGACTTACGGATGGCTTATGGAAGAAGGCGGCGGCTTCGCGGGGTGGCGAGCCGGCGAAGCAGGCTTGTGGCGGGGAGCCACGCCGGCCCAATCTTTTGCGAGGCGCAAATCCATTCTCCTCAGCCCGCGATGCCCGAGCCGGTTGCACCGAAGGAACAAGTCGGCTGGAATTTTTCTCCTTTGCATTCGCGCCAATGATCGGCCAACAATGCCGGCCGTATCAGTGGGCAGGAGAGGAATATCGACATGGTTCAGCGCACGCCCGGGTTCAACACGCTCGCCGTCCATGCCGGCGCCAAGCCGGATCCGGCGACTGGGGCGCGAGCGACGCCGATCTATCAGACGACCTCCTTTGTCTTCGACGATGCCGACCACGCCGCCTCGTTGTTCGGGCTGAAGGCGTTCGGCAACATCTACACCCGCATCATGAACCCGACACAGGCGGTGCTGGAAGAGCGCATCGCGGCACTCGAAGGCGGCACGGCAGGCCTTGCGGTCGCCTCCGGCCATGCCGCGCAGGTGCTGGTCTTCCACAATCTGATGCAGCCCGGCGACAATTTCGTTTCAGCGACAAAGCTTTACGGCGGCTCGATCAACCAGTTCGGCCACGCCTTCAAGAATTTCGGTTGGCAGGTGCGCTGGGCCGACACCAATGACATCTCGACCTTCGAGAGCCAGATCGACGACAGGACCAAGGCGATCTTCATCGAAAGCCTGGCCAATCCGGGCGGCGTCTTCGTCGATATCGAGAAGATCGGCGACATTGCCCGCAAGCACGGCCTGCCGCTGATTGTCGACAACACGCTGGCCTCGCCCTACCTGCTGCGGCCAATCGAGCATGGCGCCGACATCGTCGTGCATTCGCTGACGAAGTTCATCGGCGGCCATGGCAATTCGATCGGCGGCGCCATTGTCGACGGCGGCACGTTCGACTGGTCGAAGTCGGGCAAATATCCGATGCTGTCGGTGCCGCGCCCCGAATATGGCGGCCTCGTCCTGCATGAGACCTTCGGCAATTTCGCCTTCGCCATCGCCGCGCGCGTGCTCGGCCTGCGCGACATCGGCGCGGCGATTTCGCCGTTCAATGCATTCCTTATCCTGACCGGTCTGGAAACCTTGCCGCTCAGGATGCAGCGCCACTGCGACAATGCGGCGGCGGTCGCCGGATGGCTTTCCAACCATCCCAAGGTCGCCTGGGTGTCCTATCCCGGCCTGCCCAGCGACAAGAACAATGCGTTGCAGAAGAAGTACTCGCCGCTGGGCGCCGGCGCGGTGTTCACTTTCGGGCTGAAGGGCGGCTACGCGGCGGGCATCAAGTTCGTCGAGGCGCTCGAGCTGTTCTCGCACCTGGCCAATGTCGGCGACACCAAGTCGCTGGTCATCCACCCGGCATCGACCACGCATCGCCAGCTTTCCGACGAGCAGAAGATCAATGCCGGGGCAGGGCCGGACACGGTCAGGCTTTCGGTCGGCATCGAGGACGTCAACGACATCGTCGCCGATCTGGAACAGGCTCTCGCCAAGGTCTGATCGCCATGACCACGCCGAGATTTCTTTCCGTCGGCGTCGACACCGTCGCACCGGAACTTGGCGCACCCGCGCCGGATCGCCTGATTTCGGGCGATCCGAAATTCCGCACCTGGAATGTCGAGGAACAGGACGGCGGCCTCTATGCCGGCATTTGGGAAGCGACGCCAGGCAAATGGCGCATCGAATATGATGAATGGGAGTTCTGCCACATCCTGTCAGGGGTTTCGGTGATCGCCGAAGACGGCGGCAAGGCGCGCACCGTCAAAGCCGGCGATAGTTTCGTGCTGAGGCCGGGCTTCAAGGGGAGCTGGGAAGTGCTTGAAACGACTCGCAAGGAGTATGTGATCAAGCTTTGATCGCCTGTCGGCTGAGCCTATCGGATCGAATCCTCAAAAGCCCACGGCGAGCGTTTCCAGCCCATGGAAATGATAGCTGTCGCGAAAGCGTGGTTGTTCGGCAAGATGCAGCTGCGGCAGGCGTTCGAACAAGGTTTTCAGCGACACCTGCAATTCGAGCCGGGCGAGCGGCGCGCCGATGCAGAAATGAATGCCGGCGCCGAACGACAGGTTTTTCTGGTCGGCGCGGTCCGGCCTGAAGGCGAGGGGCTCGGTAAAGGCGACGGGATCGCGATTGGCCATGCCGAGCAGCAGACCGATCGTCTCGCCAGGGCCTACGATGATCCCAGGCCCAGCCTCGACCTCCTGATAGGCATAACGCGTGAACATGTGCAGCGGCGCGTCGAAGCGCAGGCACTCTTCGACCGTCGCGGCTGTTGCTTCCGGTGAGGCGAAGAAGCGGCGCGGGTCGCCGCCTTGCGCAAGGATCGAGCGCACCGCATTGCCGGTCTGGTGGACGGTTGCTTCATGGCCGGCATTGAGCAACAGGATCGCCGACGATACCAGCTCGTCCTCCGACAGTTTCTGGCCATCCTCCTGTGCCGCAATCAGCAGCGACAGAAGATCCTCGCCCGGCCTCTTTCGCCGCTCGGCGACGTAGCCGCGCAAAAAATTCGAAAAGTCGCGCGCGGCGCGATTGGCCGTGTCCTCCGTCTCGCGGGTGCGGCCATGCATGTACATGGCGACCATCCGATGCGACCAGTCGAGCAGCTGCGGACCCATGTCGACCCGTACGCCGAGCATCTCGGCAATGATGGTGATCGGCAAGGGAGCTGCGAACGCCGGCAGCAGGTCGACTTCCCCTGGTTCGAAACGGTCGATCAGTTCGTTGGCCAGCGCCTCGACGCGCGGCCTGAGCCGCTCGACCTGGCGCGAGACGAAGGCCCGGTTGACCAGCGTTCTGAGCCGTGTGTGGACGGGCGGTTCCAGCTCCAGCATCGAATTGGCCTCGATGCCGTCGAAGGCGCTGAGATGCGTGCGATCCTGGCCGATGCCCCGGCTGTCCGGAATGCCGGCCGGGTTCTGCCGGCCGAAGCGGCGATCGCGCAGCAGACGGTTGACGTCGTCGAAGCCGCCAAAGCACCAGAAACCAAATTCTTCCCAGAAGATGGCGCTCGATGCACCGTGCAGGTAAGCGTAGGCTTCGTAAGGGTCCTGAAAAAAAGCCGGCTCGTGCGGATCGAGCCGCAGTCGGCGGGTGGCTGGATCAAAGGCAAGGTAGGGCGGCTTCAATTCGGTCATGCCAGACCATTAGCGCATGACCCCGAAAACCGGAATCGGTTTTCGGAAAGGATCATGCGCAGATTCAAAGTGTTGGAGCGTCCTTTGCGCGTCGAAGGACGCGCGGCGCTCCAAGGCTTGCCAGTCTGGTGCCAGACCGTATGTTGGCCCTCCCGTGAGGTGAGCCACCAAAGCGGTTGTGGAAGGACGGTTTTCATGAATGTGATCGTGGTCGGTGCAGGCATTGCCGGGCTTTCCACGGCGTGGTCGCTGGTCAAGGCCGGTCACCTCGTCTCGATCGTCGAGCAGGGACCGATCCCCAATCCGCTCGCCGCCTCCGGCGACCACCATCGCATCATTCGCCGCGCCTATCGGGCCAGGACGGGCTACGGCCGGCTGATCACCAACGCCTATGAAGCCTGGGACGAAATGTGGGCCGATCTCGGCGAAAGCCATCTCGATCCGCGCGGCTTCATCTGTATTTCGCGCGAGCCGGGAGATGAGGCCGAGGAATACCGCGAAGGCATGGAAGCCGGGAACTACCCGTTCGAATTGTTCGAACCGGACGCCGCGGTCGACCGCTGGCCGTTCCTAGAACCCGGTTCATTCCGCTATGCATATTTTTCACCGGACGGTGGCGCCTTGCACTGCCGCAAGATCGCCTCGGGCCTCACCAGATGGCTGCGCGCGAACGGCGCCAATGTCTACGAAAACAGCAAGGTGGTCGAGATCGACGCCGACGCCGGACATGTCGTGCTTGCGAGGGGCGAAACGATGCAGGCCGACCGGATCGTCGTCGCTGCCGGCGCCTGGGTGCTAAAACTGTTCCCGGAGCTGGATGGCGAGCTGAAAACCTGGCGCACCGCGCTCGCCTATGTCGAGCCGCCGGTGGACCTGAAGGCAGCCTGGCAGGCAGCACCGGTTGTGCTCGACGTCGGTGGCTCCGTCGACGGCTACGTGATCCCGCCCTCCGGCGGCGCCGGCATGAAGTTCGGCTCAGGCCTGCACCGAGTACCGACCAGCGATGCCGACTGGAACCGTCAACCGGTACCGGGCGAGGGTGAGGCGATCCGCAACCTGTTTTCGCCGCCGATTGCCCGTATCGCGGAGTACAAGGTCACCGAGGTGGTCACCTGCGCCTACACCTTCACCGCCGACCAGAAATTTCTGGCCCACCAAAAGGGCAGATGCCTGGTCGTCTCGGCCTGCTCCGGCCACGGCTACAAGTTCGGCGCGGCAGTTGGCAGAAGGGTTGCGGCCTGCGTCGGCGATGGCGATGTCGACGGCCTGAAGAAATGGCTCAGGGCCGAGGCGGCCTGAGCGCCTAGTATCGGCAATGCCTCGGAATATGCACGCGCCGCCAGCTGGATGAGCCCTCCCTGACCACCACGCGGCGCGCCACTGTCTGATAAGACGCTGGAATGTCGATGATGCGCCGTTGCTCCGGCCGCACCTGCACCTCTTCGGCGACGCTCTCGTATTCGGCGGGGAGGACAACGCGCCGCCGGCGTTCCGGCTCAACCACGACGATCTCGGCCACACGTTCATAGCGCGCCTTGTGCCTGACCTTGCACAGGACCTTGCGACCATTGATGATGCGCCATTCCCAGGAATAGCCGCCGTCGTCGACCCTCACGGACCGGTAGATGGTGCGGGTGATGGCGGGCGCGATCTCGTAGCTGACGCGCGCCGGCGCGATCTGCACTACGCGCTCGCGCGTCCCGTAGATTGGCGCCTCGTATTCCACCTGCTGGCCGGCCGGACTGACGAGCACGTCCTCATAGACCGTGTCGTAGACGGCCGGCCGGTTGACCTTCTCGTAGCATTCAACCGCGCGTCCGCTGGCAGCCGTTTCGGATGCCATGCCGAGTACGGCGATGCCGGTAAGAGCCAAGGAAGCAGTTTTCCTGATCATCGCACTCCCCCTGTTTGAACTGCGTGAAGCGGGTTCAACGTTGGATTGTAGGGCAAGCCGCGGCTGGAAAAAGCGGTTTCACCGCTTTTCGTTAAGCGATGCGGTTAAGAAACTGCTAAACAACGGCCAAGCATGAGCGTCCCTTCCGGCGGCAGGAGAGGGCTGCCGGCACGGCGACGGGCGAAACTTGGTTTGGAAACCTTGATTCGACTTAACCGGATGGCTAGGAGAGGCGGCCTTGCGCTAGGGTGAGCCGGCATCCTATTTACACAATAACGATCCAGAACCGATTCTGCCCGATTGCAAATCTCCGGCGCCGGAATCCCATCCTCAAAAAGGGATAGTCCATGAAGAACCCCGTCGAAACCTACATGAACCTCGTTCCGATGGTGGTCGAACAGACCAATCGCGGCGAGCGGGCCTATGACATTTTCTCGCGGCTCCTCAAGGAGCGCATCATTTTCATCACCGGCCCGGTCGAGGACGGCATGGCGACGCTGGTCTGCGCGCAGCTGCTGTTCCTCGAGGCGGAGAATCCGAAGAAGGAAATCAACCTTTATATCAACTCGCCCGGCGGCGTCGTCACCTCCGGCATGGCGATCTACGACACCATGCAGTTCATCAAGCCCGCCGTGTCGACGCTCTGCATCGGCCAGGCCGCATCGATGGGATCGCTGCTCTTGACGGCGGGCCACAAGGACATGCGCTTTGCCACGCCGAACGCCCGCATCATGGTCCACCAGCCGTCCGGCGGCTTCCAGGGCCAGGCCTCCGACATCGAGCGCCATGCCCAGGACATCATCAAGCTGAAGCGCCGCCTCAACGAGGTTTACGTCAAGCACACCGGCAAGAGCTACGATGAGATTGAAAAAACGCTCGACCGTGACCATTTCATGACTGCCGACGAGGCCAGGGATTTCGGCCTTATCGACAAGGTCATTTCGTCACGTGAGCCGGTCGAAGGTATTGCCTTATAGGCACGCGGTGGCCCCGCGGTGGCAGTGAGTGGCGGGATCACACGCTTTTGGCGCAGCTTGCGGCATTTCGGCCACAATTGGCTGTTCCCTCGACGGGTGCAATTGCCTACGTTAAGGCTATGTTGATTTTCGACGGCTTAGCTTTGCGTGGGGTTGTTCGAATCATTGCCCCGTTTTCCGATTTGTGTTTCGTACGGAATGCGTTGCGGGAGCCGGGGCACTGGCGGCGGCGGATTCCCGCGATAGATTGAATATGCGCCCTTTCAACCAGACCATCGGCGGGCGGCCATGAAAGGACATGAAAATGAGCAAGGTCGGCAACAACAGCGGTGATTCCAAGAACACGCTTTATTGCTCGTTTTGCGGCAAAAGCCAGCACGAAGTGCGCAAGCTGATCGCCGGGCCGACGGTGTTCATCTGCGACGAATGCGTCGAGCTGTGCATGGACATCATCCGCGAGGAGAACAAGACCTCGATGGTGAAGTCGCGCGAGGGCGTGCCGACCCCGCAGGAAATCCTCAAGGTTCTCGACGACTACGTCATCGGCCAGCCCTACGCCAAGCGCGTGCTGTCGGTGGCCGTCCACAACCACTACAAGCGCCTCGCCCATGCCGGCAAGAACAACGACGTCGAGCTGGCGAAGTCGAACATCCTGCTGATCGGCCCGACCGGTTGCGGCAAGACGTTGCTGGCGCAGACGCTGGCCCGCATCATCGACGTTCCCTTCACCATGGCCGACGCGACGACGCTGACCGAGGCCGGCTATGTCGGCGAGGACGTCGAGAACATCATCCTGAAGCTGTTGCAGTCGGCCGACTACAATGTCGAGCGCGCCCAGCGCGGCATTGTCTATATCGACGAGATCGACAAGATCTCGCGCAAGTCGGACAACCCGTCGATCACCCGCGACGTCTCGGGCGAGGGCGTGCAGCAGGCACTTTTGAAGATCATGGAAGGCACCGTTGCCTCCGTGCCGCCGCAGGGCGGCAGGAAGCATCCGCAGCAGGAATTCCTGCAGGTCGACACCGCCAACATCCTGTTCATCTGCGGCGGCGCTTTTGCCGGCCTGGACAAGATCATCTCGGATCGCGGCAGGAAGACCTCGATCGGTTTCGGCGCCATCGTCGCTTCGCCCGAGGATCGCCGCACCGGCGATGTTTTCCGCCTGGTCGAGCCTGAGGATCTGTTGAAGTTCGGCCTCATTCCCGAGTTCGTAGGCCGTCTGCCTGTCTTGGCGACGCTGGAGGATCTCGACGAGCCGGCACTGATCCAGATCCTGACCGAACCGAAGAACGCGCTGGTCAAGCAGTATCAGCGGCTGTTCGAGATGGAGAATGTTGACCTGACCTTCCACGAGAACGCGCTGTCGGCGATCGCCAAGCGCGCCATCGAGCGCAAGACCGGCGCGCGCGGCCTGCGTTCGATCATGGAAGCGATTCTGCTCGACACCATGTTCGAGCTGCCGGCGCTCGAAGGCGTGCGCGAAGTGGTTATTTCGGAAGAGGTGGTGTCAGGCAACGCCAGGCCGCTCTACATCTATTCCGAGCAGAAGGAAAAGAAGGGCAACGTCAGCGCCTGACGTGAGCCGGCAATGGATTTTTCTGAAACGGCGCCGCGGGGCGCCGTTTTGCTGTCGCACACCGCGTACGGCGCCGCGTAATGGCTGCGGATTGGAGGGACGGACCGTGTTGACCCTTGATCTTTACCCGCCGTGCCTCCAACTAAAGGCAGAAGGCCGTGGTGCCGAATTCTGTGCTGTAAAACTCCCGTCACAAACGGTGGTAGGCGGAACGATCCCCGGTCGTTAATATGAGATTCGCGGTTGGCCGATTGGCGGCCGCGACATGAAAGGTTGGACAATGGCCAAATTATCCAAGGCTCCCAGCGACGGCGTCTTCGCAGTCCTCCCACTGCGCGACATCGTGGTGTTCCCGCACATGATCGTTCCGCTCTTCGTCGGGCGTGAAAAGTCGATCAAGGCGCTGGAAGAAGTGATGGGTCAGGAAAAGCAGATCCTGCTTGCGACCCAGATGAATGCCGCCGACGACGATCCGGAGCCCGATGCCATCTTTGACATCGGCACGCTCGCCAATGTGCTGCAATTGCTGAAACTGCCAGACGGCACCGTGAAGGTGCTGGTCGAAGGCGCCTCGCGCGCGAAAATCGTTGCGTTCACCGACCGTCCCGACTTCCATGAAGCCCGTGCTGCGGCGCTGGTCGAACCGGAGGAGGAAGAGGTCGAGGTCGAGGCGCTGGCCCGTTCCGTCGTCACCGACTTCGAGAACTACGTCAAGCTGAACAAGAAGATCTCGCCCGAAGTGGTGGGTGCCGCCAGCCAGATCGACGACTATTCCAAGCTCGCCGACACGGTCGCTTCGCATCTTGCCATCAAGATCCCCGAGAAGCAGGAGATGCTCGCCACGCTTTCCGTCAAGGAACGGCTGGAGAAGGCGATGGGCTTCATGGAAGCCGAAATCTCGGTGCTCCAGGTCGAGAAGCGCATCCGCTCGCGCGTCAAGCGCCAGATGGAGAAGACGCAGCGCGAATACTACCTCAACGAGCAGATGAAGGCGATCCAGAAGGAGCTCGGCGAAGGCGAGGACGGCCGCGACGAGGCCGCCGAGATCGAGGCGCGCATCAAGAAGACCAAGCTCTCCAAGGAGGCCCGCGAAAAGGCAGAAGCCGAACTGAAGAAGCTGCGGACGATGTCGCCGATGTCGGCTGAATCGACCGTCGTGCGCAACTATCTCGACTGGCTGCTGTCGATCCCGTGGGGCAGGAACTCCAAGGTCAAGCAGGATCTGGCCTTTGCCCAGAACGTGCTCGATACGGATCATTTCGGCCTCGACAAGGTCAAGGACCGCATCGTCGAATACCTCGCCGTGCAGAGCCGCCAGAAGAAGCTGAAGGGGCCGATCCTGTGCCTCGTCGGACCTCCCGGCGTCGGCAAGACCTCGCTCGGCAAGTCGATCGCCAAGGCGACCGGTCGTGAGTTCATCCGCATGGCGCTGGGCGGCGTGCGCGACGAGGCCGAGATCCGTGGTCACCGCCGCACCTATATCGGCTCGATGCCCGGCAAGGTCATCCAGTCGATGAAGAAGGCGAAGAAATCCAACCCGCTCTTCCTGCTCGACGAGATCGACAAGATGGGCCAGGATTTCCGCGGCGATCCGTCATCGGCTTTGCTCGAGGTGCTCGATCCCGAGCAGAACTCGACGTTCATGGACCATTACCTCGAGGTCGAATACGACCTGTCGAGCGTGATGTTCGTGACGACGGCGAACACGCTGAACATCCCTGCGCCCTTGATGGACCGCATGGAGATCATCCGTATCGCCGGTTACACCGAGGACGAGAAGATCGAAATCGCCAAGCGTCACCTGATGCCCAAGGTGATCCGCGACCACGCGTTGCAGCCGAAGGAGTTCTCCGTCGGCGAGGACGCGATCCGCGGCATCATCCAGACCTACACCCGTGAAGCGGGCGTCAGGAGCCTGGAGCGCGAGCTGATGAAGCTCGGGCGCAAGGCGGTGACCGAGATCCTGAAGACGAAGAAGAAGACGATCAACATCACGGCGGACAATCTTGCCGATTACCTTGGTGTTCCGCGCTTCCGCTTCGGCCAGGTCGAGAGCGACGATCAGGTCGGCGTGGTCACCGGGCTCGCCTGGACGGAAGTCGGCGGCGAGCTGTTGACGGTGGAAGGCGTCATGATGCCCGGCAAGGGCCGCATGACGGTGACCGGCAATCTGCGCGACGTGATGAAGGAATCGATCTCGGCGGCGGCGTCTTACGTCCGCTCGCGGGCCATCGATTTCGGCGTCGAGCCGCCGCTGTTCGACAAGCGCGATATCCACGTGCACGTGCCAGAAGGCGCAACGCCTAAGGACGGACCGTCGGCTGGCGTGGCGATGGCGACGGCGATCGTCTCGGTGTTGACCGGTATCCCGGTCAAGGCCGATGTGGCGATGACCGGCGAGATCACGCTGCGCGGCAGGGTGCTGCCGATCGGCGGCCTTAAGGAAAAGCTGCTTGCCGCACTGCGCGGCGGCATCAAGAAGGTGCTGATCCCGGAAGAGAACGCCAAGGATCTGGCGGAGATTCCGGAGAACGTGAAGAGCGGCATGGAGATCATTCCGGTCTCACGCGTTGGCGAAGTGTTGCGCCATGCGCTGGTGCGCATGCCGGAACCGATCCAGTGGGTCGAACCCGTCAATGCGCCGGCCGTGGTCGATGTCGGAGACGAGGCAGGTAAATCGCTGGCGCATTAGTTCTTGCTAAAGTTGCAATGCACAAGAGAGAGCCGGGCCTTGAGCCCGGCTTTTTCATGTGAAGAACCCCGGATTTCCGGGCTTTTTTCGACTTTCTTGGCGCTTTTCGACTTGGTTGGCGGAGCGCTTCTTTCTAAAGTCCGTTTCCTGCCGGATGAGTCGAGTGTTCCGGTTTTCTCATGGAAGGGAATTTTTATGAACAAGAACGAACTGGTGTCCGCTGTCGCCGATGCCGCGAGTATTTCGAAGGGTGACGCGCAGTCGGCGGTTGATGCGGTGTTTTCCGTCATCACCGGCGAACTGAAAAAGGGCGGCGATGTCCGGCTTGTCGGCTTCGGAAATTTCACCGTGTCAAAACGCGCCGCGTCGACCGGCCGCAATCCGCAGACCGGTGCGGAAGTGAAGATCCCGGCGCGCACCGTGCCGAAGTTCTCGGCCGGCAAGGGCCTCAAGGACGCGGTCAACTAAGCGCCTCCTTAAGTCTTTCAGAGAAAAGAAAAGCCGGCATATCCGGTTTTTCTTTTCTGTGCCCGCAGGTCGTTGGAAAGGCGGCGCTATGCCGTCGGCGCATCCGTGCGCATCAAGCCTTCTGTCTTGAGATCGGCCCACAGCGCTGATGGCAGCTTCGCGTCGAGCAGCGAGCGATTGCTTTCGACTTCGCCCGGCCGCTGGCCACCCGGGATTACCGACACGACCGAAGGATGCAACAGCGGGAACTGCAGCGCCGCCTCGATCAGGCGCACGCCGTGGCGCTTGCAGACGGCCTCGATGCGGGTGACGCGGTCCATGATATCCTGCGGCGCTTCCGAATAATTGTAGTAGGCGCCGGGCTTCGGCCCGGTTGCCAGAATGCCGGAATTGTACGGCCCGCCGAGAACGATGCCGATGCCGCGTTGCTGGCATAGAGGCAGGAAAGACTGCAGCGCCTCCTGCTCCAGCAGCGTATAGCGCCCGGCAAGCAGAAACAGGTCGAAATCGCCGCGCTCGGCCAGCGTCTGGGCAACCGGCCACTCATTGATGCCGCCGCCGAACGCCTCGATTACGCCCTGGTCGCGCAGTGCCAGCAATCCATAGTAGCCGGAGCTCATGAATTCCTGGATGCGCTGGTCCGAGGCTTCCTTGCTGCCATGAGTGAAGATATCGACATCGTGCACGAAGAGGATGTCGATGCGGTCGACGCCGAGCCGTTCCAGCGAGGCTTCGAACGAGCGCATGACGCCGTCATAGCTGTAGTCGTAGACCTCGCGGCGCGACGGCGTGTCGAAGAACTTGCCGATGCCGGTGCGCTGTTCCGGCGGGCAGGCGCGCATGATGCGCCCGACCTTGCTCGACAGCACGTAGTCGTCGCGCCTCTTCGAACGCAGGAACGGATTAAGCCGCGTTTCTGCGAGGCCGAGCCCATAGAGCGGTGCTGTGTCGTAGTAGCGGCAGCCGACCCGCCATGCCGCCTCCAGCGTGGCATTGGCATCCTCATCGGACACGGCGCGATAGAGATTGCCGAGCGGCGCGGTGCCGAAGCCGAGCTCGGTGAAGTTGATGCCGCCATTGCCGATGCGGTCGAAATGCCGTGTCTTCATATGCTGTCGTTTCCTCATTTACGATTTGCCGTGACACTATCACGGCTGTAGCGCATCAAAAGCACTGCGTGTCGTTGGACACCAATTTTCGCGGTGATAGCATGAATGAAAACAAGCTGTTCGGGGCAAATGTGACTGAGATGTTCATGTGGTTCTCCGGTACCTGCAAGCTGGTGCAAATGTCATGACGGACGACGGCGAAAACCTGTTTGGGATTGCGCTGAGCGAGCTTGGCACCGTGCTGGAGCGTATCAACGAAAGCCGCATTGACGCGGCTTGCGCCATCTTGGCCGGCGCGAAAAAGATCGTCACCTATGGCTGCGGCCGCGAGGCGCTGCAGGTCCAGGGTTTTGCCATGCGGCTCTACCATCTCGGTCTGCCGGTGTCGGTCGTCGGCGACATGACCACGCCGCCGCTGGGCGCGGGCGATGTCTTCCTCGCCAGCTCCGGCCCGGGCGAGACATCGACGGTGCTGACCTTGATGCGGGTCGCGCGCGAGGCCGGTGCCGTCGTCCTGCTGCTCACCGCGCAAGCCGACAGCACTGCCGCGAAGCTGGCCGACTTCACGCTGCTTATCCCGGCTCAGACCATGGCCGACGACCAGGGTCCGGAAAAGACATCCGTCCTGCCGATGGGCTCGGTGTTCGAAGGCGCGCTGTTCGTCCTCTTCGAAGTGATGGTGCTGAAGCTCAGGGATCTGACCGGCGTCTCGCCGGAAGCGATGCGCGCCCGCCACACCAATATGGAGTAGGTGTCATGCGCTACGAACTGATGCTGCCGCACCAGATCCGCAAGGCGATCGCCGAGAACCGGCCGGTCGTGTTGCCGCTCGGTGTGCTCGAATATCACGGCGAGCACATGGCCGTCGGCATGGACACGCTGGCCGTGGTCAAGAGCCTGGAACTGTTCGAAACGGAGGCCGAAATCGTCATTCTGCCGCCCTTCTATTACGGCGCGGCAAGCTATGCCGTTGCGGCGCCGGAAGGCAGCGGCTCGGTGCAGGTCGGCGGCAATGTGCTGGCGCCATTTGCGGAAGAATTGTTCTACAGCTTGCTGCGCATTGGCTTCCGCAACATCCACGCCATCATTCACCACCAAACCGAGAATTTTGCTGCCGGCATGCCAACCGATCTCGCCTTCAAGGCCGCCGGCCGACAAGCGATCTTCCGCTTCCTGGAGAAAGAACGCGGCGAAGGCTGGTGGGGCTCTGCGGCGATGGCTGACTATTATGCCGAGCACGCCGAGGGCAGCAATTTCTTCAACTGGGTACAGGTGCATCCGCTGATGCCGGCTTCAATGCACAGCCAGTACCCGTTCGACCATGCCGGCACCGGCGAGACGTCACTGATGCTGGCGCTGTGCCCGGAAGCGGTGGATGCCGGCCGCTTCGCCGACAACACCGGCTGGTACACGGCAAGTGCGCCCGAAGCCTCGGCGGAACTGGGGCAAAAAGGGGTTGCCATGATCCTCGATCATTTGCGGGCAACACTTTTGGGTTAGGTGCTGTCTAGATCCCGGACGACCGGGCTCTTAGCCTTTCCGCCTGATAGTCGGCCATGGTCTTTTCGGGATCGACCTTGGTCGCCGCAGCCCAGATGAACGTGCCGGCGCCGCAGATAGCCAGCAGGACGTAAATCACGATGCCGAGTGCCATCAGGTTCGCGTAGAGGCCGAGAAGCAGCATGATCAAGCCGCCGGCAATCATCGCCATCACAAAACCGGCGACTACGGCCCGGCCTTCCCAACTGATCGGCATCACGCCTTTGGCGTAGCCGCTGCCGCGCCTGTTGCGTGCGAACCAGTATTTGTTGGCCATCGCCTATTTCACCGCGCCCGCCGTCATGCCCATGATCAGGTAACGCTCGAGCGCAATGCCGATGACGGCGAGCGGTGTGATGGCCGCGGTGGCAAGCGCTGCCATCGACCACCAGTTGATGCCTTGTGAGCCGGTCTGGCTCGCCACCATGACAGGAATGGTCTTGGCATCGGTCGAGGTCAAAAGCGCGGCGAAGAAATACTCGTTCCAGCACAGCACCATCGCCAGGATGAAGGCCGCGACCATGCCCGGCAGCGCGATCGGCATGACGATGCGCAAGAAGGCACCCCAGATCGACAGGCCATCGACGAGTGCTGCCTCCTCCAGCTCGACAGGGATCGAATTGAACTGGTCGCGCATGATCCAGATGACGATCGGCAGTACCATCAGCGTGTAGAGCAGGATCAGCCCGACGCGCGTGTCGAGCAGGCCGACTTCCCGGTAGAGCACGAGGAAGGGCAGGGCCAATACCACCGGCGGCAGGATCAACTGCGACAGGAAGAAGAAGGAAATGTCCTCGTTCCTGAACCAGGCGAACTTGTAACGATAGCGGGTCAGCCCATAGGCGGCGAGGCTGCCGATGACGATGGCGAGGGTCGACGCGCCGACCGAAGTGATGACCGAATTCATGAAGCGCTTGATGAATTCGTCGCGCACCGTCGACGTCCGAAAGATCGAGTCCGGCGACAGGCCAAGCGAACGCCAGCCCTTCCAGTCGGGTTTGAAATCGACGAACGGGATCAGATGGCCCTGGGTGACGTCGACCGCGGTCTTGAACGAGGTGGTTATCGTCCAATAGATTGGAAACAGGCAGATGAAGGCCCAGAAGATGAGGGCACCGTAGATGAAGACGCGGTTGGCGAAGAACGCCGCCGGCGAGCGGATTTCGGAGGCGGCAAAGTCGGTGGTTTGAACGCTCATCTTGCCGGCCCGATCAGTTGACGTTGCGCACGAAGCGGCTGGCGAATTTCAGTAGCCAGGTCACAAACACGATGATGATGATCAAATAGGCCATCGCCAGCATCGTGCCGTAGCCGACATTCGAACGGTCGCGATATTCGCGGTAGATGAAGCTCGACACCGAATCAGTCGCGCCGCCCGGGCCGCCGGAGGTAACGGTGATGATGATATCGGCGAGCTTCAGCTTGAAGATGATGCGCAGGATGACCGCCGTCACCGAGACCGGCAGCATCAGCGGGAAGGTGACCTGCCAGAAGGTCTGCCAGGCGGTGGCGCCATCGACACGCGCTGCCTCGAGCACCTCGCGCGACATCGCCTGCAGGCCGGCAAGCAGCATGATCATCATGAACGGGATGAACGTCCAGGCATCGAGCACCATGATCGAGATGCGGGCGGTGATCGGATTGGAGAAGAAGGCCGGGTTTTCCCAGCCGAGATGCCGCGCCAGCGTTGCGGCCGGCCCGAAGCGGTATTCCATAAGCGACTTGCCGATCATCCACGACACAGCCACCGGCGACAGCATCAGGGGCATGAGAAAGACGACGCGGAAGAATTTTCGCGCCCGGATCTGCGCGTTGAGCAGCAGCGCCAGGCCAAAGGCGATGACATATTCGACGAACACGGCCAGCACGTAGAGCACCATGTTGAACAGGGCGTTGCGATAATAGGCGTCGTTCAGCATCTGCCAGAAATTGTCGAGCCCGTTGAACTGCCGGCCGCTGAAGGAACTGAGGTTCCAGTCGGTCAGCGCGATGTAGAAGCCGAACAATGTCGGGAAGATCACCATGGCAATGGTGAACAGCAGCGCCGGCAGCAGGAACAACGCGCGCTGGCCATCCTCGCCGCGCGTCAGCACCTGGCCGATGCCGAGCGCGACACCCCACAGCACATAGGCGTAGACCACCGGCCGCCACGTCTCGAAGCCGATAGTGTCGACATCGCTCTTGTAAAGGATTTGCAGCGCAATCACCGCCAGAAGGCCTAGCGTTGCAGCAGCCATCAGCGCCCAGCCAAGCCGTTTGCGGCTCCGCGGTATCAGGTCGGATGGCACGGCGCCTGCCGGCCATTCACTTGTCGACAGAGTCTGGTCAGCCAGGGTCCGGTCAGCCACGCGTCTTGCCCGTTCACAGGAGGCTCGATGACCGGCCGAGCCGGTCGAGGCCAAGTCGGTCAAGGGGAGGCCCGGGGTCTGTACGCCGCGGGACCAAGTTTCACTATCTCAACCTACATGCCGAGTGAGGCCTTGTAGAGCTTGATCTGGTTGTCGCGGCCGATCTGGTCGGTCAGCTTCTCCCAGGCGGCTGCGATGGCGTCGGCGCCTTCCTGCGCCTTCATCTTGCCGGCAAAGGTGTTGGCCAAAATGTCCTCGGCGGCGCTGTAATACTGGAAGATGCCGGGGATACGCGGCTCGATCGCCGCGTTCGGATGGTTGTAGCTGTCGGCTTCCGACTTCAGATACGAGGTGATGAACGCCTCGTCGTAGCCCGCCGCCACCCATTCCGGAATGTTGAAATGCGAGTTGCGATAGGGCTGGAAACCCGACGGATAGGCCGCGCACCAGAGCGACAGGTCCTTGCCGCCGAGATGGGCGGCGGCAGACCAGGCCGCCTTCTTCTTCTTTTCGTCGCCGTCGACGCGGGCCATGACATAGACGCCCCAGCCGAGATAGGCGCAGTTCGGCGCATGGTTCGGCCCGCTGGCGAGCTTGTCCCACTGGCCGGTCTTGGAGTTGTAGACATCGTCCGAGCCCGGCAGGATCGAGAAGCCGGTGATGTCGCCGACGACCGAGGAATCGTTGGTCTTGACGTTCGAACCGACGTCGCCCCACCAGGTGACCATCGAACCGGTGCCTGCCAGGAATTGCTGGAAGGCGGTGGTATTCGGGTCGGCGTTGATCTGGTCGGCAGGTTCGGAGGGCAGGGCATCGATGACGTCCTGGATCGCCCGCACCCATGCCGGATTGTTGACGCGCGGCTTCATCGTGTCGGCATCGAACAGCCATGCCTTGTCATCGGGATGCTTGGCGTAGGCGCTGGCGCGGCTGCCGAGGAAATAGAAGCCGAAACCGCCCCAGGGCTTGGGCGCATCGAGGTAGCCAAAGACATCCTGGCCGTTCACCTGCTTGCCCTTGAGGAATTTC
This sequence comes from Mesorhizobium sp. M0983, assembly GCF_040318975.1. Classification (NCBI taxonomy): domain Bacteria; kingdom Pseudomonadati; phylum Pseudomonadota; class Alphaproteobacteria; order Hyphomicrobiales; family Phyllobacteriaceae; genus Mesorhizobium; species Mesorhizobium sp. M0983. The sequence continues at coordinate 162,615 of NZ_JAMYNH010000011.1, forward strand.
GTCACCGCCTGCACCTGCTGCCAGGTCTTCGGCACGCCCCATTCGCCTTCTCCGCCGCCGTCCTTCCAGGCCTTGGCGAGGTCGGCATCGGCGAACACGTCGGTGCGGTAGTTGAAGTTATGCGCGTCGCCGTCAACGGTGACGCGATATTGCTTGCCGTCCCAGGTGCCGACCGGCGGCTGCAGATAGGCCACGACGTCCTTCATGTCGATCTGGTCCTTGACCCAGTCCGGCATCTCGGAGGTGAGACCCTTGCCGCAGACGTCGCCTTCGAACGGTGCTCCCATTTCGATGATGTCGAAATCGACGGTGCCGGTCGCAATCGACTGCTGCAGGCGGGCGTTGTAGTCAGCCTGCGCCAGGTCGATCCAGTTGATCTTGGCGCCGGTATAGGTCTCCCACGGCTTCAGGAAGCCGCGAAACAGCACATTGTGCAGGTTCTGATTGTTGAGGCCCATGAAGGTGAGTTCGACACCGGCGAATTCGCCTTCCTTGACATTGGCCTTGGTGGCGCCCAGGCAAAGCTCGCCGACCTGCTGGAAATCGGCATCGGTCGGCTGACCCTTGCCGACGCCCGGGATCTGCAGGATCTGCGCGCGCAGGTCATCGGCGGCCGCAGCCGGGCGCGTCAGGGCACCAAGTCCGGCGCTTGAGGCCGCGGCGAGGGCGGCCATGCTGGCCGCTCCCTTCAGCACGTCGCGGCGGGTGGCCCCGGCGCGGACAAGTTGGTTATAAAGGCTGACTTTCATCTCGTTCCTCCCAGAAGATCAATCGTGAATTGGTTCAGATGGTGGAGCGCCGATTATGTTCCCCAACGACAGCGACTCCCGTAAATAGCGGCCCGAATTCTCCCTCCCGCGACGCCTCGCATTGAGTGCCGGACAAGCGTACCGGTGCGCCCGGAACAGGGTCATAAGCCGGGCACTGTCACTATTCGCACAACGAAGTGCGGTGTCAACGTGAATGGGTTTTTTATCTATAAGAGACCGACTTGCCCTCGCCGTTTGCGTTGTTTAGCTTCACGGCAACTGAAGGGGGAATGATGGCTCAAGTCGCGATCCGCAATGTGGCCAAGGCGTTCGGAACCGTCAAGGTTCTGCACGATGTCAGCGTCGACATCGCCGACGGACAGTTCGTGGTGCTGGTCGGGCCTTCCGGCTGCGGCAAGTCCACGCTGCTGAGGATGGTGGCCGGGCTGGAAACGGTTTCCGGCGGCACCATCGCCATCGGCGAGCGCGTCGTCAACCATTTGCCGCCGGCCAAGCGCGACATCGCCATGGTGTTCCAGAACTACGCGCTCTATCCGCACAAGACGGTCGAGCAGAACATGGCCTTTGCTCTCAAGCTGCGCAAAACTGATCCGGCGGTGGTCACTGAGCGGGTCAAGCGCGCCGCCGACATCCTCGACCTCAACCCCTACCTCAAGCGCTATCCGCGCCAGCTCTCGGGCGGCCAGCGCCAGCGCGTCGCCATGGGTCGCGCCATCGTGCGCAACCCGCAGGTGTTCCTGTTCGACGAGCCGCTCTCCAATCTCGATGCCAAGCTGCGTGTCCAGATGCGCACCGAGATCAAGGAACTGCACCAACGACTGAAGACCACCACCATCTACGTCACCCACGACCAGATCGAGGCCATGACCATGGCCGACAAGATCGTGGTGATGCGCGACGGTCGCATCGAACAGGTCGGCGCGCCGCTGGAATTGTTCGACCGGCCGGCCAATCTGTTTGTCGCCGGCTTCATCGGCTCGCCCTCGATGAACCTGCTCAAGGGCGTCGTGCGCAAGGGCGACAAGCCCGTCGTCGAGATCGCCGGGACGCCGTTCCCGATCGCATCGAGCAATACCGTGGAAGATGGCCGCAATGTCGTCTACGGCGTGCGGCCCGAGCATCTCGAAATCCATCCAGATGGTGTCCCAGCGAAGATTTCGGTGGTCGAGCCGACCGGTTCCGAGACTCTCGTGTTCCTGCGCTTCGGCGAGGGCGAGATGGTGGCGCTGTTCCGTGAACGCCACGAGTTCAAGCCGGGCGACACACTGCACCTGAAACCGCGGCTCGACCAGGTGCATCTCTTCGACGCAGAGACCGGCAAGCGGCTCTGATTTCGCCCCAGCAAACCTCGCGAGGAATACCATGCTCAAAGGAATCAATCCGCTGCTCAATGCCGATGTGCTGCAGGCGCTGCGGGCGATGGGTCACGGTGACGATCTGATCATCGCCGACACCAATTTCCCGTCCGATTCGGTGGCGCGGCAGACTGTGCTTGGCAAGCTGCTGCGCATCGACGCATCGGCAGCGGAGGTCGTCAAGGCGGTGCTGTCGCTTTATCCGCTGGACACCTTCGTCGACGATGCCGCCGCGCGCATGGAGATCGTCGGCAAGCCGGACGAGATTCCCGCCGTGCAGCAGGAAGTGCAAAAAGAGATCGATGCCGCCGAGGGCAAGGCCTGGCCGATGATCTCGGTCGAGCGCTATGCCTTCTACGAACGCGCCAAGAAGGCCTATTGCGTCATCCAGACCGGCGAGCGCCGCTTCTATGGCTGCTTCGCATTCCGCAAGGGCGTCGTGCCGCCGGATGCGGAGTAGCGACATGCCGGGCAGACCGATCGTTATGAAGCCTGTTGTCATATTGGGCGTCTTCGTCGCCGACACGGCCTACCGCGCCGCCCGCCAGCCGCGCATCGGCGAGACGATCCTGGGCACGTCCTTCACGCTCGGCCCCGGCGGCAAGGGCTCGAACCAGGCGGTGGCGGCCGGCCGGCTCGGCGCCGACGTCACCTTTCTGACCCGCCTCGGCGTCGATCCCTTTGCCGAGATGGCGAGACAGACCTGGAACGCGGCCGGCGTGAAGAGCGCTGTCATCGACACACCGGAAAGCTACACCGGTGCCGCCTATATCTTCATCGAGGAGACGAGCGGCAACAACGCCATTATCGTCAGTCCCGGTGCGGCCATGCTGATTTCGCCCGCCGATATCGAGGCAAATGCCGAACTGATCCGCGCGGCCGGGGTCTTCGTCAGCCAGCTCGAACAGCCGATCGAGGCGGCGATGCGGGCGCTGGAGATCGCGCGTGGGGCAGGGGTGACCACTATCCTCAACCCGGCGCCGGCGGCAAAGCTTCCAGACCGCATCTATACGCTTTGCGACTATGTCACGCCGAACGAAACCGAGGCCGAGGAACTGACCGGCATCAAGGTGTCCTCGATCGACGATGCCCGCCGTGCCGCCGACAGCCTGCTCGAGAAGGGCGTTGGCACGGTCATCGTGACACTCGGCGAAAAGGGTGCGCTGCTGCACACGGCCGATCGTTCCGAGCATGTCGCAGCGGTCGCCGCCGGCCCGGTGGTCGAGACCACAGGCGCTGGCGACGCCTTCAACGGCGGCCTGGCTGCCGCGCTGTCGAGGGGGATCGAACCTCTGGAAGCGGTGCGCTTCGCCTGCGCCGTCGCCGGCATCTCGGTGACGCGCCCGGGCACCGCGCCGTCCATGCCGACGCTGCAGGAAGTCGAGGCGCTGCTCGCCGAGGGGTGAAGCCCGGCACTGCGGGATGAGACTGTAAGCGGGAGCGAATGGGTTAGACCCGACTCTTGTCCGAGAAGCTATTGTCTTCTGGCTCGACCACAAACAGGCGGGCAGGTCGATGGATGAGGATCAATGCCAGAATTCGAAAGGAATGGACCTAGACTGGGTCACGAAGAAGATGATTTTTGACAAATCAACGTCGACATTTCTCCGACATCAAGGGGACGTGACCCCAAAGGAGAAATGGCGCGAGTGACGGGGCTCGAACCCGCGACCTCCGGCGTGACAGGCCGGCACTCTAACCAACTGAGCTACACCCGCGCATGGACGAGCACGTGTCAGCCGTGTTCGTCGTTGGGGCGGTGGATAAGGGGTAACCCACCGGGTGTCAAGCGGACCCGGACAGCATAACAGCAAACAGGAGAAGGTTTTTTGACAAGCCGAACTTTGTTGCCGAAACCGGCTCCCGGCCAAGCCACTCGCCGCTCATTTGGCCTTGCGAAGCCGGTCCTAACTGCTTAAAGGTCCGGCCCGGGGCGGGCGATTAGCTCAGTTGGTAGAGCGCTTCGTTTACACCGAAGATGTCGGCGGTTCGAGCCCGTCATCGCCCACCATTTTCCTCGATGTGTTCAGTTTGGGCTACACCGCTCAAGCTGATCGCCCAGGTGAGACCCGTCCGACCACTGTGCTACTCGGACTTTGGTCTGATTCAAACTGTCTTTCCGCAGGAACTTAAGTCTGATCTGCTTGCCTCTCATGAGGGAAACGATTGCCGAAAGCTACAACTTGCAGTATCTCAATTGCGTATGGGCATGGGCGGGAGCGAAAATATTCCTGGATGGCTTGCGAGTCATCTTCCGGACGATCCCGTGATCGCAGGAGATCTCGCGGATAAGATATCGAAGGAAGCTGAAAAAAACCGGCTTCCAGGCGAACGGGTTGTGAAGACAACCCGTAACGAAGAAGACACCTTCAAGAAAGAACAAGTCGAAGCTTATCCCGACGCCGCGGTTGCAGGAGTCTTTGCCAGCGGTTCATTCCTCGCCCTGTTGGTATTAGCCATTTATCTGCTTTATGTGCTCTCGATTGTGGCCGGGGGAACGGTCGCGGATGTTCCCTTGCCGCCCATACTGAACTAGTAGACGCTCCGCCAACACTCGGATTAGCCCCACACCGTGTTGATGCTGGTGACTTTCGTGTCTGCGGTGGAGCACGCGACGAAGGTTTCGTTCCCGCGGCAAAGGTGTTCACGCGGGCAACTGGCTGCTGCAGAACGGCAGCATTGTACTTCCATAGGCCTCCCGGTTCTTTGCAACTTGGGCGATTGGCTTGTCGCAGATCAGCCTGCAATCGCCGGAGCGTGAGCAATCCGTTTCGCCACATAAACACAACGCTTTGATGAATCAGCGTCCTGCACCACCTCAAATCCAATCGCCTTGTAGAACCTTAGCGCACCATCGTTCTCCGGCATGACTTCGAGGTAGATGCCGGTCGAGCCGCTCGCGGCAAGCCCCTGCTCGAGGAAGGCCATCGCGCGCCGGCCGATGCCTTTCCCGCGCGCTTGCGGCAACAGGTCGATATGGCCATGCGACGGATAGGCCGCCAGTGCAGGCGGAACAGCGAAATCGGGGTGGTGGATCCGGTGCCGCGCCCAGTCGCTGCCGCGCCAGCGCGAGCTGTCGGGTCCGGGGTCTGCCACGCGCCGCTGAAGGTCGGGATACCAGTCTGATGCCAGGCTGGCATTGAAAGCGCCCGTATCGGCCGCGCCAAGCAGGTAGCCGGCCGCACCTGCGGGACTATCGATAATGAAGGCCAGTTCGGGTTCGAGCACCTGGTAAGGAACGGTGTAGAGGATACCGAGCAGTTCCGGATCGTCCTCGCGGCCGCTGGCGTCCTTGCCGGAGTCGCCGGTCTTGAGACAGATTGCGGCAAGCGCTGCACGATCGGCGGCGGTCGCCCGGCGCAGGAAGAAACCGCCGCCGAAATCGACGATCATGGTGGCAGCAGCCGGAAATCCTTGCCCTCGGGCAAAAGCTGCCCGCCGTCGACGATGATGGTCGTGCCGGTGATGTAGCTGGCGTCATCCGAGGCCAGGAACAGGAAGGCGTTGGCCACGTCGCGCGGGCTGCCGAGGCGGCCGAGCGGGATGGCGTCTTCCATGTTCTTGATGAAGGCCGCACCGCGATGCTGCTCTATGCCTTCGGTGAGGATGTTGCCGGGCTCGACGCCGTTGACGGTGATGCCGTAGCCGGAGAATTCGAGCGCAGCCGAACGGATCAGCCCGTTGATGCCGGCCTTGGTCGCCGAATAATGGCCGTGGCCGGGACTGGTGACATGCGGGCCGGTGATCGAGGAGGTGAACAGCATGCGGCCAAAACGCTGTGCCCTCATCGGCACCAGCGCCGCGCGTGCGGCGACAAAGCTGCCGCGCAAATTCACCGCCATGACCCGGTCCCAATCGTCGGGACTGGTGTTTTCCAGCAATTGCCAGGGATAGATGCCGGCATTCTGGACCATGATGTCGAGCCGGCCATGACGCTCCAGCGCCAGCGCCACGGCGGCTTGCGCATCGGCCATCTGTGAAATGTCGGTGTGTATGAAGGCGGCGCCGAGCTCGTCCGCAGTCGCTTGCCCGGCCTCAACCTCGGTATCGGCCAGGACAAGCGTCGCGCCCTCTTCGGCAAAGCGTTGTGCGATGCCCTTGCCGATGCCGCGCGCACTTCCGACGATCAGCGCGACCTTACCTTCCAGACGGCCGGTCATGCGAGCCTCTGGCGGATGGTTTGCTTGAAGGCGTCGAGCAGCACGGCGGCGAGGACGAGCAGGCCGTGGATCACCTGGGTGAAGTTGGCCGGCAGGCCCATCAAATTAATCGCCGTATTGATGGCGGAGAGCAGCAGCACGCCGGCATAGACACCGGGCAAGGTGCCGACGCCGCCCTTAAGGCTGACGCCACCGATGACGACCGCGGCGAAGGCGTTGAACAACAGGCCGACGCCCAGATTGGCGGTGGCGCCGGAGGTACGGATTGCCAGCAGCCAGCCGGCAAGGCCGGCGATGGCACCGGCCAGAACAAAGGCTATGACCAGGTTGCGATTGACGCGGATGCCGGCGCGGAACGTCGCCGTCTCGTTGCCGCCGATCATGACCAGGTGCCTGCCAAAGGGCGTCTTGGCCATGATCAGCGAGAACACCACGAAGCACGCAATGGCGATCCAGGCCGTCAACGGCAGGCCGCCCAGGCGCTGGATGCCGAACCAGCGGATTGCCGGCGCAAGGTCTTGTGCCGAGCGGCCACCGGAGATGACCAGCACCAGGCCGCGTACCCAGATGTAGGAGGCCAGCGTGATGATGAAGGCGCTCATCTTCACCCTGACCACCAGATAGCCGTTGAAAGCGCCGATGAGGCCGCCGACGGCAAGCGCGATGAGCAGCGAAACCGGAACCATCAGCCATTGCGGCTGCAACTGGATGCCAAGGCCGATGCCCGACGAGCAGAACAGGATGCCGACCGCCATGGCGCTGAGCGCCGCCACCGATTCGACCGACAGGTCCATATGGCCGGCGATGATGACCAGCGCCAAGCCGATCGACATGACGCCGAGCACGCTCGAGGCCTCGATGATGTTGGCGAAGATGCCGAGCTGAAAATAGTTCGGGATGAGGATGGAAAAGACCACCAGCACGAAGACCAGCATGAACCAGACAAGATTGTCGAGGATGAACTCGAGGGTTTGGCGCGTGCGAGGGTTCATCTGCGGATCCGGTTGGCGCATGACCCGAAGAACCACTCGGTCGTCGGAAAGATCAGGCGCGGTTGAAAATTGCTGCAGCATTCCCGTGCGCGTCCGTTTGAACGCACCGGGCTGCAGGGCTGGGCTCCGGGCCTGCGTGGCCCGGAGCTTCTGGCGAGTTCGCTATTCGACCGGCTTTATGGTTTCGGCCGGCGGCTTCATGTTGCCCCAGAAGGCTGGGTTATCGACATTTTCCTTGGTGATCGCAGCGCCGGGGATCTTGATGTTCGGCCCCCACGCTTCCTTGGTCAGGGTCGATTTCAGGCCAAGCACATCATATTCGCCGGGCTTGATCTCCTGCTTGTTGACCACCTTGTCCATGAACATGGCGACCGCCGCGGCCTGGGCGTAGAGCGGCTGCTCGACTTCGACATTGAGCCAGCCCTTGCGGATCAGGTCGAGGCCGACCGGAGCGCCGTTCGAACTCATCAGCATGACGTCGCCCGGTTTCTTGCCGGCGGCCTCGAGCGAGGCGACGGCAGCGACCGAAAGATGCGCGGCGTGGCTGAAGATCAGGTCGATGTCGGGGTTGGCGAGCAGCTGGTCGTTGACGATGGTCCCGGCTGCATCCGCCGCCCATTGCATGGCCGGCAGCGAGATGATCTTGACGTCCGGGAACGCCTTCATCTTCTCCTCGAAACCCTTCTGGATATCGAGCGTATAGGGATCGCCCGGATCGCCGAGCACCTGCAGGATCTTGCCTTTCACCGAGCCGTTCTTCGCGGTCAGGAGTTTTTGCGCCTGGTCGGCGGCGACGTAGCCGATCTCGACGGTTCCGGCCACCGAGGTGAAGTCGGACGGCGTCGAGGTGATCTGGCGGTCGAACTCGACGACCGGGATGCCGGCGGCACGGGCGGCCTCGATCGACGGTTTCAGCGCATTGAAATCGACGGCGGCAAGGATGATCGCCGCCGGCTTGAGCGCGATGACGTCGTTCATCTGCGATTGCTGAGCGTCGGTCTTATTGTCGGCGTTCAGCGTCTTCATCTCGTAGCCGACCTGCTTCAGGAACAATTCCAGCGCGCTCACCGAGCCGGTCTGGAACTCATCGAGCAGTGTCGGCACCATGTAGTAGACGGTGCCCTTGGACTGAGCGAATGCCGGCGTGAGCGTGGCAAAGGCCAGTGCCAGGATACCGAAGACGGAAAGAAGTATTTTCTTCATGTCGTTCGCTCCTCTTGCGCCGGACCCCTCATTTGTCCCTCAGCTCGCCGGTCCGGCACCGGCAAGCGTCTCTCCGGTGATCATGTTGATCACCGCGTCGGGACTTGTTTTGTTGCGTGCGACATCGCCAGCCACGACGCCTTGCCGGATCACCACGATCCGGTCGGCGACCTGGAAGGCCTGTTGCATGATATGGGTGATGATGACGACGCCGATACCCTGGCTCGCCACCTGGCGGATCATGTCGAGGCCGCGCCGCGTCTGCTCGACGCCGAGCGCTGCGAACGGCTCGTCGAGAAGCACCAACTTGCCGCCAAAATGCACGAACCGGTTGAGCTCGATGGCCTGCCGCTGACCGCCGGAGAGGTGCTCGACATTGGTGCGAAGCGAGGGAATGCGGGTGCCGGCGCTGGCCAACGCCTTTTGCACCACCTGCTCCATGGCGCGCTCGTCGAGCACCGGAATGCCGAGAACCTTCCTGGTGATCTCGCGGCCCATGAAGAAATTGGCGACCACGTCGACATTGGTGCAAAGCGACAGGTCCTGGTAGACGGTCTCGATCCCCGCGGCCTTGGCCTCGGCAGGGGATTTGGCGAGGAATTCCTTGCCTTCGAACAGCATGCGGCCGGAACTCGGCTCGAGCCCGCCGGCAATGATCTTGACCAGCGTCGATTTGCCGGCGCCGTTGTCGCCGAGCAGCGCCACCACTTCGCCCTTGCCGATCGAAAAGCTGATGCCTTTCAGTGCTTCGATGGCACCGTAATTCTTGGCAACGTTATCGAGCACCAGCAGCGGTTCGCTCATGCCGCGATCCCCTTGTTATGCAAGAGATCCCGCCCGCGTTCGCGTTCGGCGGTGAAGATCTGGCCGAAGCGTGGCGAAAGCACCCCTGAGACGGCAAGCGCTGCGGCGCCGCGCAACACCGCATGCTGGCCGCCGCGCGCGACGCTGACGCGGGGCGTCGTGCGGTCGCTTCGCGCCGAGACCGAGTTGGGCAGGTGCGCAGCTGCGCCGGCCAGCCTTTCGAGCAGGTCGGTGGAGGCCAGCCCGCCAAGGATGATGGTTTCGGGGTCGAACAGGTTTTCGATGATGGTGATGGCGTTGCGGAAGATCGGCGCGATCTCGCTCACCCAGTCGGCGTCGGCAATGTTGCGGCGCCGCAGCGCCTCGAGCGAGAGATACCGTTCGAGGCAGCCGCGATTGCCGCACGGGCAGGGCTCGCCGCCCGGCACAGCGGGAATGTGGCCGATTTCGCCGGCATTGCCCCAGGCGCCGCGCAATGCGGCTCCGTCATGCACCATGACGCCGCCGAGGCCGACACCGAAATAGAGATAGTAATATTCGGAATAGGCCGTGCCGAGGCCATAGAGGCGCTCGCCGATGGCAGCCGCCGCCATGTCGGTTTCGAAAAAGGCCGGCAGCCCGGTCGAGGCGGCCAGCCGCTCGCGCAGCGCCACATCCTTCCAGCCGGTCATGGTGGTCGGACCGACAAAGCTCATGGACTCCACGCCAAACGGCCCGGGCAACGCCATGCCGATGCCGAGGACGCGGCCACCGGGCCGCAGTGCTGTCAATTCGAGCACCATGGCGCCGATCAGCTCGAAGGCGTGGTCGGGCGTTGCATTTGGGGCCTCGCGGTAGCTGCTCTCGATGACATCGCCGCTGAGGTTGATCAGCGCGGCATTGATGCCGAGCGGGGTGACGTGAATGCCGACGGCATAGCCGCCTTCCGGATTGATCCGCAGCGTTGCCGGGGGCAGTCCGCGCCCCTTGGGCTCTTCGCGCAGCGACAACACGTAACCGTGCTCTTCCAGCTCGCGAACGATGGTCGACACCGTCTGCACGGTGAGCCCGACCCGCCTGGCAATGTCGCCGCGGGCGATCGGCCCGTGAAGGCGAATGGATTCGAGCACGATGCGCCGGTTGTACGGCCGCCCGAACTCCTGATTGGTTCCCCGCAGTGCCATGCCTTGCGCCCTCGAGAGAGGCCAGACTGGCACCGAAGATTTATTCAGTCAAATGGAATTCAAAAATAAATTTACAGCCCGCGCACAGCGAACCTGGCGGATGGCCGCTCGACGGAATGGTCAATAGCGGATGGCACGGCGCTCCAGCAGAACCACGACTGAGAACATCGCGATCGACAAGGACGACGACAGCACGATTGCCGCATAGAGCCGGTCCGACTGATAGTTAAAGGTCGCCTGGATGATGAGCGCGCCGAGGCCCTTATCCGACCCGATCCACTCGCCGACAATAGCGTCGATCACGGCCGTGGCCGAAGCAATTCTCAGCGAGGAGAACAGCATCGGCAATGCTCTTGGCAGGCGCAGGCTCCAGAAGATCTCCCAGCGCGTAGCCGATAGCACCCGGAACAGTTCGTGCTCGTTGTCGCTGGCCGAGTCCAGCCCGCGGATCATGTTGACCAGCGTCGGGAAGAAGCAGATCACCGCCGCGATCACGATCTTCGGCGTCATGCCGAGCCCGAAGATCAGGATGATGATCGGCGACAGCGCCAGGATGGGAATGGTGTTGAAGAACAGCACGACCGGAAAATAGGCCGCCTGCAGGATGCGGCTGTGCACGAACAGCACCGCCAGCAGCACACCGGCAAGATTGCCGATGACAAATCCCGCCAGCGCCTCGATCAGCGTCGGCCAGAGATTGCTGAGCAGCAAAGCAAGACTCTTCCGGAACACGCCTGATATGGCCGTCGGCGTCGGTACGATATAGGCCGGCACGCCGAGCCATGGCAGCAGGAACTGCCAGGCGAGCAGGATCGAGGCCGCGCCAAAAACGGGCAGGGCGACGGCCAGCGCCGATGGCAAGGGCGCCTGCCTCATGAGGCCTGTTCCAGCGCGCCGCGCAGTTCGGCCATCGCGGCAACGATCGCCGGATCCTCGCGCGAACAGCGGTTGCCTGCCTGCTTGAACGGCCGCATGTCGAGGTCTCTCGCCAGGCGGCCCGGATTGGCGGCGAGAACGATGACCCGTTCTCCGAGATAGGCGGCTTCGGCGATCGAATGAGTAACGAAAAGGATGGTCGCGCCGGTGCGCCGCCACAACGACAAAAGCTCGTCGTTGAGGCGGTCGCGGGTGATCTCGTCCAGCGCACCGAAGGGCTCGTCCATCAAAAGCAGCCTGGGTTGCCCGAGCAGTGACCGGGCGATCGCCACGCGCTGGCGCTGGCCGCCGGACAATTGGTGCGGCAGACGCTCACCGAACCCGGCAAGCCCCATCAGATCAAGCAGCTCGTCGGTTCGATCGTCTATTGTCCGGGTAAGCCGGCCTTGTCCGACATCGAGCGGCAGGCGGACGTTGTCGCGCACGGTGCGCCAGGGCAGCAGGGTCGAGTCCTGGAAGACGAAACCGACATCGCGCCGCGAACGGACAGCATGCGGTGTGTCGCCAAGCACGGTGATCGAGCCGCCGAGCGGATCGAGCAAGTCGGCCACCACCCTGAGGAACGTCGACTTGCCGCATCCCGAAGGTCCAAGGATCGACAGGAAGGAGCCGGCCTCGACCGACAGGTCGAGACCGGAGAGCACTTTCACCACCGGCTGCCGGCCGCTATAGCCGACATCCAGCCTGCGGGCCTCGATCGCCTTCGCCATCAAGCGGCGGGCGCGTCGAGCTTGGGTCGGTCGGCGGCCGACAATTCGAGTATCTTGGTGGTGTAGACATCGGCTGCCGCGGGCCGGCCGTTCGGGTATTGGCCGACCTTGTCCAGCAGCGCCAGCTGCTCCTCGATCGAGGCGGGATCGAAGGTTCCCCATCCGTCCTTGGCGGTTGCACCGTCAAAGGAGAGTTTCAGCACCAGATTGATCGTCTTCTGCTCCCAGCCAAGGTCCATTTCCGGATAGGCTTCGACCATCTTCTTGACGGCTTCCTGCGGATTGGCGTGCACCCAGCCCCAGCCCTTGGCGACGGCGCCGATGAATTTCGCCAGCATTTCCGCATCCTGTTCGATCGCTGTGTCGGTAGCGAAATAGACGTCGGCATAGGAGTTCAGCCCGAGGTCGCGCACCAGAAGATCGATCCTGTCGTCGCCGACGACGCTCAGCGCCTGGGTGTTGGTGATCCATCCGCCAATCGCGTCGACGTCGCCGCGCACCAGCGGCGCCTTGTCGAAGCCGACATTGACGACGGTGACCTCGGACGGATCAATGCCGTTCTTGGCCAGGATCTCATCGATGACGAAGCGCGCCGTCGGCTGGATGCCGATCTTTTTGCCCTTGAGGTCGGCCACGCCGCGGATCGGCTTGGCAGGCTTCGAGGTGAAGGCATAGGGACCGGTGCGGAAGCCACAGGCGATGACTTTCACCGGCACGCCGCTGGCACGCGCCGCGTAGAGCTGCGGCGTTTCGGAAAACTGGCCGAGTTGTGCGGCGCCCGAAATCACCGGCGGCACCGTCGCCGCATTGGGACCGCCCGGGCTGAATTCCACCTCGAGGCCCACCTCCTTGAAATAGCCGTTGGCGACCGCGGCGATGTCGCCAATCTGTCCGTTGGACATCAGCCAATCATACTGGATGACGACCTTTCCGGCAGCCTTGGCGCCCGGCGTCAGCACGAGCTGCATTCCGGCCGAAGCTGCCGCGACAGCGGCGAAGCCGGCTTTCACGAAGCTGCGGCGGTTCATGTCGTAGTCTCTGTTCCCACTCATTTTTTGCTCCTGTTGCAAGACGTTCTCGTCTCTTCATTGCGCGCCGTTCCCGTGGCGCGGCGTCGTCTACGGCTGTTCGTCGTGATAGTCGCCGGGGCCGCCGTCGAGCCAGGCGTATAGTTCCCAAAGCGTGTCGTCGGGATCGGTGAAATATGCGCAGCGCGCGTTCCAGACATAATCCTCCGGCGGGCCGTAGAAGGGCACGCCCTTGGCTGCCAGTTCGCCATGGAGCCGGTCGATCTCGCCGGGCGCGTCTAGCCTGACCGCCACGCAGACCTTGTGCGCCTGGCGCGGCGACCTCAACTTCGAGACGCCGGTGTGCCGGTTAATGTGATCGATCTCCCACGCCGCCAGCGTGACGCCCTCGCCATGAAAGTCGGCAAAGCCCTCGGCGCGACGCCGCAGGCGGAAGCCGAGTTTTTCGACATAGAATTCAACCGTCCGCTCGATATTTTCGACGAGCAGGCAGACGTCCGAAATCGCATATGCGCCTCCGACCGGCATGGCTACCTCCCTGTGCTGTGCGCGGCGCGCGATGCTGGCAGTTTGACGCCGACGCGGTCGGCGGCGCCGACGATGTGGGCGCGCATCGCCGCCTCGGCGGCCGTGGGATCGCCCGCGACCAGCGCCTCGTAGATGCGCACATGCTCCCCGACATTGACTTCGACCAGGTCGTGCAGCGGATTGGTGAGGCGCGCGTAGTGGATCGAGCGGCGGATCTGCTCGCAAACGAAGGAGATAAAGGTGTGGATGTAATTGTTGCCGGTCGCCCGTGCGATCTCGCGATGGAACAAAAGGTCGGCGTCGATGCTGCCTTCTTCCCAGCGCTCCTCGCCGCTCATCCGGTCTAGCGCCGCCTTGATTGCGTCGAGGTGCTCCTGCCCGCGCCGTTCGGCGGCGAGCGCAGCTGACTCGGCTTCCAGTATGCAACGCAGCTCGAACAGCCGCTCCATATTCCCGGTCGCTTTCAGCGCCTCGCCATCGATCCGGATCGAGGCGCGCTGCTCCGGCGCCAGCACGAAGGCGCCGACGCCTTGCCGGGCTTCGATCATGCCATCGGCCCTGAGTTGAGCGATCGCCTCGCGCACCACATTGCGACTGACGCCGAATTTTTCCGAGAGCTGCTGCTCGGTCGGCAGCCGCGTGCCCGGATTGAGGTCGCCGGATTCGATCTCGCGGCTGAGGAATGCGGCGACGCGATGCGGCAGCGCCTCCACCGTGCCGATAGCGGCCAGTCTTTGCTTCATGGAAAGGTCTCCATTGGTGGCAGCAGGCAGCCGGGATTCATTGACCCCTGAGGGTCGATCGTTGTTTTGAGGGCCGTGATGAGCCGGCGATGGGCAGGCGCCAGGCCGGCCCAGAAAGTGCGATGACGGGTGCGGCCGATACCGTGCTCGGCGCTGATCGAGCCGCCAAGCGCGCCGACGATCTGGTAGAGTCCGGCGGTGATCTCCGCGCCCTGGGCACGAGCTTCACCCTCGGCGAGCCCAAGCGGTGGCAGCACGTTGAAATGGATGTTGCCGTCGCCGGCATGACCATAGGCCTGCGGCAGCCAACCAGGATGTTCCAGCGCCACCAATTGGCGGGCCTGATCGATGAGGGCAGGGATGTCCGATATCCTGACCGCAAGGTCGGTGCGCACATGGTAGCCGCGTCTTGCCTGGCCCTCGACCAGCCCTTCGCGGATCGCCCAGAAGGCCCTAGCCTGTGCGACGCTTTCAGCAAGGACGGCCTCGGCAACCAGACCGCTCTCAATGGCTCCGGCCAGGAAATCGACCAGCATGGAGCGCAGATCGACCGTAGCACTTGCGGAGAGTTCGATCAGCACGTGGACGGGAGCTTCGACCGGCGAAACGATGTTGGCATCGATCAAGCGCGCGAGCGCGATGCACTCCGATCCAATGATCTCGAAGGCCGAAATCAGATCGGATGAGGCCCGGCGAGCCTGCCGGAACAGGGTGATGGCCGCTTCGAACGAAACGAGACCGAGATAAGCGGTCTCGACCCGGGCCGGTTTCGGAAACAGCTTGAGCTCGACGCCGGTGATGATGCCGAGCGTTCCTTCGCTGCCGATGAAGAGCTGCTTCAGGTCGTAGCCTCGATTGTCCTTGCGCAGGCCGGAAAAGCCGCTCCACAACTCGCCATCGGGCAGGACGACTTCGAGGCCGAGGATGATATCGCGCGCCATGCCATAGCGCAGCACGTTGGTGCCGCCGGCATTGCTGGCCGCATTGCCGCCGATCTGGCAGCTTCCCTGCGCGCCGAGCGCCAGCGGAAACAGGCAATCCTCTGCTTCTGCCGCATCCTTGATGTGCTGCAGGATGCAGCCGGCATCGGCCTGCAGGACGAAATTGTCGGCGTCGACGAGACGGATGCCGTTCAACCGCTCCAGACTGACGACCACCGCGCCACGGGAGTCGATGTCGATTGCACCCGCCACCAGCCCCGTGTTCCCGCCCTGTGGGATGATTCCGAGCCCGAGCGTGCCGCAGAGCCGCGCCACAGCCTGGACTTCGCTGACGGAAGCAGGCTTCAGCACCGCAAGGGCTCCGCCGCGATGATCCCCGGACCAGTCCAAAAGGTATTTCGCCATGCCGGCAGCGTCGGCGGTCACGCCGCTTTGTCCGACAGCGCCCTCCAGAGCATTCAGAATTTCAGGCGGGATACCATGAACGGTCATTACAAGCCTGCTGGACTGAGGCATAGGCTTATACATATCATCCTACAACTGCGTCGGAGTCAACGCTGTGGGGCAGAGGCCCTCAAGGGCTGGAGCCGAATGTTTGCTGGGGAGAATAGAGCGAAGGGCGATCGCCCGAGGATACTTAGGTGAGGCCGCCTTGGCCTGGCTGCGCCGGCCCGATGCCGCTCAATTGCTGGGTCGTCTGAGGAGCAGCCCGGCTCCTAGAGATACCGCTCGACCTTCTTGCCGACGGTCAAAAACCGCAGCGGGTCGATCGCCTCGCCATTGTGGCGAACCTCGTAGTGCAGATGCGGGCCGGTCGAGCGGCCGCTGTTGCCGGTCTTGCCGATGATGTCCCCGGCATCGAGCTTCTGGCCGACGGCGACGTCGATTTTGCTGAGATGTCCGTAACGCGTCACAAAACCGTTGCCGTGGTCGACCTCGACCATGCGGCCGTAGCCGCCGTTCCAGCCGGCCTTGACGACGACGCCGGCTGCCGTGACCTTGGCCGGCATGCCGACCGGCGCCCTGAAATCCATGCCGGAATGCAAGGCGGCCGTGCCGAGGATGGGGTCGGTGCGCACGCCGAACGGGCTGGTGACGCTATGGCCGGGGGCGGGGTTGGCGAGCGGCAGCCGGCGCGCCTCCTTTTTCAGATGATCCAGCGCGTCAAGCGCCTCGTCCAACTCCTTGACCTTGCTGTCAAAGACCAACGAACTGTCGAGCGGTATCAGCGGGCCGCCGACATCGCTCTTTTCGAATTCGCTGTCGACCGGCAGGCCGGCGGCCTCGAGCGCCTGCGAGATCGCGTCGGCGCTCTTGTAGGCATTGTCGGCAAGTGCCGCGATGCGGGTGAGCTGCTGGCTCTCGATGGTCTTCAGCGAGTTGTTGATCGAAACGAAGAGCTTGTCTGCCCGGTCGGCCGCGCTTTCACTCGGCAGCGGATTGGCGCGGGTCGACCACAGCGAGAACGGCCTCGTGTCGTTGCTGGCAAGGGGCGCAGCAAGGCTGGCGACGGAATAGGCCATCGGCTGGATGCTGCCGGTCGCGTCGGCATGTTCGTCCGGCTTTGCCGTCGGCACGGGCGGCGTTGCGACCTCATTTTCTGCTCGTTCGAGGATCGGGGCGAGGCGGCCGTGACGCAGGCTGAGCTGGCTCTGCCGTTCCAGCAATTCGCTGACCTTGGTTTCCATCAACTGCTGATCGAGAAGCTGGCGGCTGGTGATGCGGTCGACCTGGCCGCGCAATGCCGAGATGCGGTCTTCATAGGCCTGCTGCATGCGCGCCTGCCGCGCCGTCGTGGCGCCGATCAGGTCGTCGCGCAGCACCAGATAAGAGGTCGCCAGCAGGTAGCCAATGACGATCGCCGCCAGCGCCGAGCCGCAAAATGCGGCCAGCCACGGACGTATGGTGAAATGCCTTAGCTGGTCGCCCCGGGCGATGATGACGGTGTGGGGCTCTCTGCGTCTGCCGAAGACCGCTGACTGACTGGCTACGTTCACGGGACCAAGCTTTCGTTACGACACCAACGACGAGCCTGATTACACATTATTAGGGTTAACAAAGTTTTGCCGGACCGAACGACGGGCAAAGGTATTCGCGCAAAACGGGCATCGAATTGTAGCGGCGTGCCGCAGCTCTCAAAGGGCGCGAACCGCCTCCAGCACCGCTTCGGCGTGGCCTTTGACGCGGACGTTACGCCAGATCCTGGCGATGCGTCCGTCCCGGCCGACCAGGAACGTCGCCCGCTCGACGCCCATATAAATGCGGCCGTAGAGCTTCTTTTCGACCCACAAATGGTAGGCCTCGATCACCTTGCGCTCTTCGTCGGCGACCAGGTCGATGCTCAGATCGTATTTCGCCTTGAACTTGTCGTGCTTCTTGACGCTGTCCGGCGACAGCCCGATGACGACAGCGCCGGCCTTTTCGAATTCCGGCTTCAACTGCGAAAAGCCGATCGCCTCGCTGGTGCAGCTTGTGGTGTCGTCCTGTGGGTAGAAATAGAGTACGATGGGTTTTCCCAGCAGTGCGG
Source organism: Mesorhizobium sp. M0983 (assembly GCF_040318975.1). Taxonomy (NCBI): domain Bacteria; kingdom Pseudomonadati; phylum Pseudomonadota; class Alphaproteobacteria; order Hyphomicrobiales; family Phyllobacteriaceae; genus Mesorhizobium; species Mesorhizobium sp. M0983. The sequence goes on from NZ_JAMYNH010000011.1 coordinate 180,475, forward strand.
CGAGGCTGAGTGAACCGCCGCCGTCGCGCGGAAGATCGAATTGCGGCGCAACATCGCCCACGTCGAGGTCAGCCATTCCGATGCCCTTGTTTGAGGTTACGCGCCAGGCTGCATCGATATAATGTCGAGCGGGGATTCGTCCACGATCGAATTCGTTTCAACGGAAGATTGCGTGGATCAGGAGCTACCGCAGCACGAGAAGATCAGGTTCAGGCGTGACGAGATCACCGACCTGGGGACCTTTCCGTCCGCGTGCCGCGTCCCGCCGCTCGGCCAGGCGTCGATCGGTCGCGGCGTTCGTTTGATGGCGCGGCTGTTTGCCGGCCTCGTCGCCCTTGTGCTGCTGGCTGCGGCCGGTGTCTATGCGATCGGCGTGTCCGGTTTCGGCTCGGAGCGGCTTCGCGCGGAAGCCGAGACGGCAATCGAGAAATTGGCCGGCTTCGATGTCGACGTTGCCGTCGGGCCGGCCCGGCTGACGCTTGACGGGTCGAGCTTCATTGCGCTGCAGGTCAGCGACGTCAGCCTCAAGACCGCCGACGGCAAACCGATGGCCGATGCCGGCCGGGTCCGCTTCGGCATCCGGCTCATCCCGCTGCTTTCGGGCGAGGTGCGGCTGACCAGCGCCCGGATTTCCGACGCGCACATCGTCATGGCGGCGATGCCGTCCGGCGGCGACTGGACGGCCGGGCTGCGCAACCAGGATGGCCTCATCGATCCGGAAAAACTTTCCGCCGCCGTCTTCGCCAACGTCAACCGCGCGCTCGATGCGGTGCGCGAGGATTCGGTGCGCCAGATCGATCTGCGCAATGTCGAGCTGGCACTGCCCGAGACCGGATCGGTCAAGTCGGTCACCATCGCCGACGCCTCCGTATCGCAGTCGGGACCGGGAAGCATGGAGTTTTCATCCGACGCGGATGTCGACGGCAGGGCGCTCACCATCGCCGCTTCCGCCACCCGCGATCCGGCGACGCGACGCATCACCACGCTGGACGCCAGCATCCAGGCGGCCGACGCCGACACTGCGGCTGCAGGTGGCAAATTGGGCGCAATCGCCTTGAAGCTGGCGGGGTCGGAAGCGGCCGGCGACAACGGCTCGCGGCTGACCGCTGCCCTGTCGCTGACCGGATCGGTGCTCGATCTCGGTTCGCGCGGCCTGCTTCCGGCCGACGTCGATCTCGATGCAACGCTCGTCGCCGGTTCGAACAAGATCCAGGTCGACGGATTGCTGGTGAAGACCGGCCGCTCGACCTTCGATTTTGCCGGTTCGATCGGGCCGAAGCCGGCGACCGGCACAGCGGGCGAGGAGCCATCCTATCGCTACGACCTGACCAGCGACGGTTCGACCTTGGCGCCGTCGGATTCGCCGGAACCGGCGCTCAGCTTCATTGCCCGTATTGCCGGCATCTACCAGCCGACGAGCCAAAAGCTGGTCGCCGAGCAGATCGGCGTCCGGTCCGGACCGGGCAGCGAAGTGCTGGGCACGGCTTCGGTTTCATTCGTCGCCAACCAGGCGCCGGGCATTTCGGTGGCGCTCAATGTCCACGACATGCCGGTCTCGCACGTCAAGCAATTATGGCCGTGGTTTTCGGCGCGCAATGCCAGGCTGTGGGTGCTTAAGAACCTGTTCGGCGGCCGCGTCGTCGATGGCAGCCTGCAATTCCAGGTCGTACCCGGACGGCTCGGCAACGGCGTGCCGCTTTCCGCCGATGAAGTCTTCGGCCGTTTCCAGGTCGAAGGATCGCGCTTCGACACGGCCGGCCGCATTCCGCCGATCCGCGATGCCGTCGGCGTTGTCGGCTTCCACGGCAACGACGTCGACGTCGCGCTGTCCTCGGGCAGCGTCTATATGCCGAGCGGCCGTACCGTGGCGGCAAGCAACGGCACGCTCACTGTCAAGGCGGCGAACCATCCGCCGGTGATCGGCGCGCTCGACATCGATGTCGCCGGTGAGGCGCCGGCAATCGCCGAGCTGGCATCCTATGACCCGATCAACGCCATGCGCCATGTCGGCCTGCTGCCGGATGACCTGTCCGGCACGGTGACCGGTCACGTCAAGGCGGATATTCCGCTGCAGTCCGGCGTCGACTCCTCCAAACTCGATTGGCTGGTGGCGCTCGACTACAAGGATCTGTCGCTGGCCAAGCCGTTCGAGGGCCAGACGGTCAGCCATGCCGACGGCTCGATCACCGTCGCGCCCGACCGGGCGGTGATCTCGGCCAAGGCGCTGCTCAACGGCATTCCGGCCGAGCTCGACCTGATCGAGCCGCTCAGGGATGGCGGCCCGCCGCGCAGTCGTAAAGTAGCGCTGGTGCTCGACGACAAGACCCGCGCCACCGCCATGCCTGGCCTGTCGACGCTGCTTTCCGGAACCATCAAGGTGGCGATCGACAAGAGCGGCACCGGCAACCAGAACGTGTCGGCCGACCTGACCAATGCCAGGCTGGACATTCCCTGGGCCGGCTGGAGCAAGGGCCCCGGCATCCCCGCCAAGGTCACCTTCGCCATGGCGAAGACCGGCGACACCACGACGCTGTCCAATTTCGAACTCGACGGCAAGACCTTCTCCATCGACGGCAGCGCGGTGCTGGTCAACGGCGCCTTGTCCTCGGCCCGGTTCAGCAAGGTCACGTTGAACAGGGGCGACGACGTCGCCGTCTCGGTGAAGCGGTCGGGCAAGGCCTATGCGGTCGAGGTTAGCGGCAGCGCGCTGGACGCACGCTCGCTGATCAAGCAATTCACGTCCGACGTCGACACCGCCACCAAGACCACCGGCGTCGATACGATCTCGGTCAGCGCCGACGTCAGTTCCCTGACCGGCTTCCATGACGAGGTGCTATCGAATCTGAAGCTCGACTACAGCGCCGCCGGCTCCAGGGTGAACGGGCTCAAGGTGAGCGCCACGGCAGATTCGGGAGCCGCTATCACCATCAGCAATACGACCGGCGGCGGCCTGCGCGCGCTCAACATGAAGTCGGCCGATGCCGGTGCCATACTGCGCTTCCTCAACATCTACGAGCACATGGAAGGCGGCTCGATCACGCTGGCACTCACCGGGGCCGGCGACGGGCCGATGAAAGGCCAGGTCGACGCCAAGAACTTCTTTATCGTCAACGAGCCGAAGCTCGCCTCGATCGTGTCGACGACGCCGGCTGGCGACAGCCGTAGCCTCAACGAGGCGGTCAAAGGCAATCTCGACACGTCGAGGGTGAAGTTCGAGCGCGGTTTCAGCGAAATCGAGAAGGGCAGCGGCTATCTGAAGCTGCGCAACGGCGTGCTGCGCGGCTCGCGCATCGGCACCACCTTCCAGGGCACGCTCTACGACCAGAACAACAATATGGACATCACCGGCACGTTCATGCCGGCCTACGGCGTAAACCGCATCTTCGGCGAACTGCCGCTGATCGGCGCGCTGCTCGGCAACGGTCGCGACCGCGGCCTGATCGGCGTCACCTACAGGCTCAAGGGCAACGCCAACAAGCCCAACCTGGAGGTAAATCCGCTATCCGTGATCGCGCCCGGGATATTCCGGTCGATCTTCGAGTATCGTTGAGGCGGCCAGGGTAGGCGGGCAGGGTAGGCGGGTGGACACCGACGCTCTGTAGTGATCCTTCGCGCCCCCCTCTGTCCTGCCGGACATCTCCCCCACAAGTGGGGAGATTGGCAGCTTCCACGCTGCGCTCTTCCTGCAACGTTGTAGATTGGCGAAAGCCGGCGCGAAAGCCGATCTCCCCCCTTGTGGGGGAGATGTCCGGCAGGACAGAGGGGGGCGCTGTCCCCCCGGCACCAACGGTTGCGCGTCAAACCGGCCGCACCAGAACGTGCTTCTTCTTGCCGAGCGACAGCTTTGCGACATTTTCCAGGCCCATATCCTGCAGCGTCACCATCCTGCGATCGTCGGCAACGAGCTGGTCGTTGAGGCGCACGGCGCCGCCCTGGATATGCCGCCGCGCCTCGCCGTTTGACCCAGCCAGCCCGGCGGTGACGAACAGCGACAATATTCCGACGCCGGCTTCGAGCTCGGCCCTGCCCACCTCGACGGTCGGCAGTGTTTCGGCGAGCGCGCCTTCCTCAAATGTCTTGCGCGCCGTTTCGCTGGCCTCCTCCGCCGCCTCGCGGCCATGCAGCATGGCGGTGATTTCGGTGGCGAGGATCTTCTTGGCCTCGTTGATCTCCGAGCCGCCGAGCCGTTCGAGGCGCGCGACCTCGGCGAGCGGCAAGGTCGTGTAGAGCTTCAGGAAACGGCCGACATCGGCATCCTCGGTATTGCGCCAATATTGCCAGAACTCGTACGGGCTCAACATCTCCGCATCGAGCCAGACCGCGCCCGAGGCCGACTTGCCCATCTTGGCGCCGGACGAAGTGGTGAGCAGCGGCGTCGTCAGCGCATAAAGCTGCGCGCCTTCCATGCGGTGGCCGAGATCGATGCCGTTGACGATGTTACCCCACTGGTCGGAGCCGCCCATCTGCAGCCGGCAGCCGAGGCGCTTGTAGAGCTCCACGAAGTCGTAGGCCTGCAAGATCATGTAGTTGAATTCGAGGAACGACAGCGACTGCTCGCGGTCCAGCCGGAGCTTGACCGAATCGAAGGCCAGCATGCGGTTGACCGAAAAATGCCTGCCGACATCGCGCAGGAAATTGACGTAGTTGATATCCATCAGCCAGTCGGCATTGTTGATCATGACGGCGTCGTTGGGGCCGCTGCCGAATTTGAGGTAGGGCATGAAGTTGCGGCGGATGCCGGCCAGATTGTCCTCGATGTCCTGCGGCGTCAAAAGCTTGCGCGCCTCGTCCTTGAACGACGGATCGCCGATCATTGAGGTGCCGCCGCCCATCAAAGCGATCGGCCGGTGGCCGGTCTGCTGCAGCCAGTAAAGCATCATGATCTGGATCAGCGACCCGGCATGCAGGCTCCTGGCGGTCGCGTCGAAGCCGATATAGGCGCTCACCGTTTCCGTGGCGAAAAGCTGGTCGAGGGCGGCATCGTCCGAGGTCTGGTGGATGAAACCGCGCTCGCTCATCGTGCGCAGGAAATCGGATTTGAAGGCGGACATTTTTCTTTCCTGAAAGGCTTCCGGCCGAACGTGGCTCGGCTATGCATGAAGGCGGGCGTTTAGCACTCAAGCGCGATCAGCAAAAGTGGAATCCGGTTATAGCGCGCCCTCTTCCCTTCTCGCCCTGTGGGAGAAGGTGGATTGGCGCGCAGCGCCAAGACGGTTGAGGGGTGCTGGACAGAGCGCGGTTGGTGCCAAGCTGGAGCACCCCTCATCCGTCGCCTTCGGCGCACTTTCTCACAAGGGAAGAAGGGAGAGCCGCGCGTCGCGAGACAAGCGGCTCTCCCCGGAACGGGTAACGTGAGAGGCCATCCAAACCTGAAGCGATCATCCTTCACTTCCGGCGCGCCTGCTTGCGTCCTCGTTTCGGCTGGCGTAATGAGGCGCCGCACCAGCGGGCCTCATCCGCTGGACCGCGCGGCATCGATCGAATGCCATATCCTGTGACAGAGTCGAGATGCCGGAGATATCCATCGTCATTCCTTGCCGGAACGAGGCGGCGAACCTGCCGCTTCTGCTCGACGAGATCGGCGCTGCCATGGCTGGGCGCGACTTCGAGGTCATCGTCGTCGACGATGGCTCGACCGACGACACGCCTTCGGTCCTTGCCGCTCAGGCAGCGCTTCGCGCGTTTCCGCTGCGCCACCTCAGGCATGCGAAATCCGCCGGCCAGTCGCTCTCGGTACGCTCGGGCGCCTGGGCAGCGCGCGGCGATATCGTCGCCACCATCGACGGCGACGGCCAGAACGACCCCGGCTATATCCCAGTGTTGATCGACGCGCTCCGGCAGGCTGGTCCCGACGTCGGAGCTGCGCAGGGACAGCGTCTGAAGCGCCGCGACAGCAAGATCAAGCAGTTGGCGTCGCGTTTCGCCAACGGGCTGAGAAAGGCCATCCTGCACGATGAGACGCGGGATACCGGCTGCGGCCTCAAGGCGATCCACACCGACATTTTGAGGAAATTGCCGTTCTTCGACGGCACCCACCGCTTTGTTCCGGCGCTGGTCATCCAGGAGGGCTACCGCGTCGTTCATTGCGACGTCGTCGACCGCTCCCGCCGTCACGGCAAATCGAACTACGGCATCTTCGATCGCGGCCTGCAGGGCGTGCTCGATCTTGCCGGTGTCTGGTGGCTGCGCCGCAGGCGCCGCAGAATGCCCAAAGTAGAGGAAATCACGCATGGGTAACGTGCTTCAGGAATTGGCGACCTGGCTTCACGATGTTTTCGTCAAGCAATTCGATGCCTGGGTACTGCTCGGCTTCGTCGCCCAGTTCTTCTTCACCATGCGGTTTCTGGTGCAGTGGGTGGCGTCGGAAAAGGCGAAGCGCAGTGTCGTGCCGATCGCCTTCTGGTTCTTTTCGCTGTTCGGCGGCGGCCTGCTGCTGGTCTATGCCATCCAGCGTCAGGATCCGGTGTTCATCGCCGGCCAGGCCATGGGCCTGTTGATCTATATCCGCAATCTCTGGCTGATCGCCAACGAGCGCAAGGCGGCGATGACGAAGGTCGATTGAGCCCGCTTCCGGCCCTAAACCGGTCGAGCAAGCAATCCAGATTACTTGCTGTCCAGCCCGCCGTAGGATCTTACCAGCCGGACCATGTCGGCCGAACTGGCAGCTTCGCTCTCGAGCCCCTCGGCGACACCGATGCGGTCGGCGGCCGGCCGGTTCTGGCTGACTTTCCATTTGCCGTTGATTTCGGTGATCGCGATTTCCAGGCCGACAATGCCCTTGATCTGCGACTGGATGAAGGGTGGTGGCGCGTCGGTCACCGCCCACGGCGTCGCGCGATTGCCCTCCTGCGACATTGTCAGATCGGAAATCTGCTCAGCCAGCCAATCCTGGTCCTCGACCACCGTAACGATGCCGCGCACCTGGACGATGGCGTAGTTCCAGGTCGGTACCACCTTGCCGGTTTCGCGCTTGGTCTCGTACCAGGACGGCGTCACATAGGCGTCCGCGCCCTGGAAGACGACCAGCACGGGCGACAGGGGATTGTCGGCCAAAAGCCGCCATTGCGGATTGGCCCTGGCTAGATGGGCGCGTAGCCTGCCGTTCGGCGGCACTTCCTCGTTGAGCAGGGAGGGGGCGTCGAGCAGGAAGGGAATCGCGTTGGCGACCGGCCCCTCGGCGCCATTCGAGACCAGCAGGCCAAGCGGATGCGCCCGGATTAGCCCGTGCAGGACATCCTGCCGGGTTTCCTGGAAATGAGGCGGCTGGTACATCGTCGTTCCCGATTATCTCAGCCGCTTCGGCCGTGGGTCGGACAGTTCCCCGGCCAGCCGGCGATCGAGATAGTCCGCGCATTCCTCGATCAGAAGCTCGGCATGGTTGGCAAAGAAATGGTTGGCGCCGGGCAAGGTCTTCTGGGTGATGGTGATGCCCTTTTGCGTGTGCAGTTTGTCGACCAGGCCCTGTACGTCCTTGGGCGGCGCGACCTTGTCGGCGTCGCCATGGATGATCAGGCCGGACGACGGGCATGGCGCCAGGAACGAGAAATCATAGGTATTGGGCTGCGGCGCGATCGAGATGAAGCCTTCGATCTCGGGCCGGCGCATCAAGAGCTGCATGCCGATCCACGAGCCGAACGAATAGCCGGCGACCCAGCAGCTCTTGGAATCTGGATGCAGCGACTGCACCCAGTCGAGCGCCGCGGCGGCGTCAGACAACTCGCCGGTGCCGTGGTCGAATTCGCCCTGACTGCGGCCGATACCGCGAAAATTGAAGCGCAGCGTGGTGAAATTGCGCTTCTGGAACATGTAGAAGAGGTCGTAGACGATCTTGTTGTTCATCGTGCCGCCGAACTGGGGGTGCGGGTGCAGGACGATGGCAATCGGCGCGCTCTTTTCCTTCGAGGGCTGATAGCGACCCTCCAGGCGGCCGGCCGGACCGGTGAAAATGACCTCAGGCATGAAATACTCCACTTGGCATAAACTGCGCGGCGCCCGGAACAACTCTTCCTCTGGCCCCAGTCTTCCATAGGCCCCAGTCTTCCCTAGGCCTTGACGCAGGGCGAGCGTCTTTCTAGAAGCTAGTTTAGAATTGTTCAAAACTGGGCGGCCAAAAAATTGTGGCTCGGCCACCCGCGCCGCAAGCCGCGTAAATAGGACGTCTTGCCTTGCAATTTCAAGGAAATAACGCGCTATCTTCGCGAAACGGCTTTTGAAGGGACCAGTTGGACGGAAATGGCCGGAGCACGCGCCTATCTCGACTACAACGCCAGCGCGCCGCTGCTTGCCTCGGCGCGCGCGGCCGTGGTCGCTGCGCTCGACGTCGCCGCCAACCCGTCCTCGGTCCATGCCGAGGGCCGCGCTGCACGGCGGCTGATCGAGGATGCTAGGCGCGACCTGGCACGACTGGTCAGCGCCAAAGCAGAGCATGTCGTGTTCACCTCCGGCGCTACGGAAGCGGCCTCGACGCTGCTGACGCCGGACTGGCATATGGGGCGCGGCGCCATCCGCATGAGCCGGCTTTACGTGTCCGAGGCCGATCATCCTTGCCTGCTGAATGGCGGGCGCTTCCCGGCCGCGCAGCTGACGCGGATCGGCGTCGACGCCGATGGCATCGTCAGGTTCGACGCCTTGGCGGCAGCGCTCGGTGCGCATGACAAGGCCGACGGCTTGCCGCTGGTAGCCATCCACGCCGCCAACAACGAGACCGGCGTGATCCAGCCAGTTGGCCGCATTGCTGAAATCGTTAAGGCGGCGGGTGGCATCCTGGTGGTCGATGCCGTGCAGGCGGCCGGCCGCATTCCGCTCGATATGTCAACGGGTTACGCCGATTATCTGATTCTCTCCTCGCACAAGATCGGCGGCCCCAAGGGCGTCGGCGCCATTGTCGCGGCGTCGGACTTGATGATGCCGAAGCCGCTGGTCAGCGGCGGCGGCCAGGAAAAGGGCCATCGCGGCGGCACCGAAAACCTGGCGGCGATTGCCGGGTTTGGCGCGGCGGCGCGTGAGGCGCTTGCCGGCTTGCAAACGATCGATGCGGTGCGGCAACGTCGCGACGAAATCGAGGCGATCGTGAAAACGCTGGTTCCGGATGCCGAATTCTTCGGGACCGGCGCGCCAAGGCTTGCCAACACCACATTCTTCGCTATTGCCGGCATCAAGGCCGAGACGGCGCAGATCGCCTTCGACTTGGCCGGTGTGGCGCTGTCGGCCGGATCGGCCTGTTCATCGGGCAAGGTCGGGCCTAGTCACGTGCTGAAGGCCATGGGTTATGGCGACAGCCTTGGCGCGTTGCGCGTGTCGATCGGTCACGCGACCGGCGCTGAAGACATCGAGCTGTTCCGTTCGGCGCTGGCGACGATCGTCGCGCGGCGGGCAAACAGGGAAAAGGCCGCCTGAGCGCGGCAACGTGACATTTGGGCCTTACGGCCTGGTAGAGCCGTGCGTTCGCATTTGGCCGGGTGAATTTCCGGCATGAACGCACTATATGAAACTTACGCCACTTCGGGTGCCCAGGGGTGCTCGCTTGCGGTGCCATAGTTTGAAAACTGCCGGGCCTTGACCCCGGCGTGGATGGAGAACGCTGATGCCTGCTGTGCAGGAGACGATCGATCGAGTTCGAAAGATCGATGTCGACCAGTATAAATACGGATTCCAGACCGAAATCGCGATGGACAAGGCCCCCAAGGGCCTGAGCGAAGACATTATCCGCTTCATTTCGGCGAAGAAGGACGAGCCGTCCTGGATGCTGGAATGGCGCCTGGAAGCCTATCGCCGCTGGCTGACGCTGGACGAGCCGAAATGGGCGCGCGTCCACTATCCCAAGATCGATTTTCAGGACCTCTACTATTACGCGGCGCCCAAGAGCACGCCCGGACCGACCTCGCTCAGCGACGTCGATCCCGAACTGCTGAAGGTCTACGAGAAGCTCGGCATTCCGCTCAGGGAACAGGAGATCCTCGCCGGCGTGCAGAAGACCGATGCCTCGGAGCTCGAAGAAGCCAGCGACAATGTCTACAAGTCGGGCCGTGTCGCTGTCGACGCGGTGTTCGATTCGGTCTCCGTCGTCACCACCTTCAAGAAGGAGCTGGCGCAGGCCGGCGTCATCTTCTGCTCGATCTCGGAAGCGATCCGCGAGCATCCGGAACTGGTCAAGAAATATCTCGGCTCGGTCGTGCCGACCTCCGACAATTTCTACGCGACGCTGAATTCGGCCGTGTTCACCGACGGCTCCTTCGTCTTCGTGCCCAAGGGCGTGCGCTGCCCGATGGAATTGTCGACCTATTTCCGCATGAACGAGAAGAACACCGGCCAGTTCGAGCGCACGCTGATCATCGCCGAGGAGGGGGCTTACGTCTCCTATCTCGAAGGCTGCACGGCGCCGCAGCGCGACGAGAACCAGCTTCATGCGGCGGTGGTCGAACTGATCGCGCTCGACGATGCCGAGATCAAATATTCGACGGTGCAGAACTGGTATCCCGGCGACGCCGAGGGCAAGGGCGGCATCTATAATTTCGTCACCAAGCGCGGCGACTGCCGCGGCCATCGCTCGAAGATTTCGTGGACGCAAGTCGAGACCGGCTCGGCCATCACCTGGAAATATCCGAGCTGCATCCTGCGCGGCGACGATTCCAGCGGCGAGTTCTATTCGATCGCGGTCTCCAACGGCTATCAGCAGGTCGACAGCGGCACCAAGATGATCCATCTCGGCAAGAACACGTCCAGCCGCATCATCTCCAAGGGCATTGCCGCCGGCTTTTCGCAGAACACCTATCGCGGCCAGGTCTCGGCCCACCGCAAGGCGACCAACGCCCGCAACTTCACCAACTGCGATTCACTGCTGATCGGCGACCAGTGCGGCGCGCACACCGTGCCCTACATGGAAGCCAAGAATTCGACGGCGCAGTTCGAGCATGAGGCGACCACCTCGAAGATTTCCGACGACCAGAAGTTCTACGTCATGCAGCGCGGCATCCCGGAAGAAGAGGCGATCGCGCTGATCGTCAACGGCTTCGTCAAGGACGTCATCCAGCAGCTGCCGATGGAATTCGCGGTCGAGGCGCAGAAGCTGATCGGCATCAGCCTCGAGGGCTCGGTCGGCTGACCGGATAAGAATTTTCAGGAAAAAGAAAAAATGCTTGAGATAAAAAACCTGCACGCCCGCATCGTCGATGACGGCACCGAGATCATCCGCGGCCTGAACCTGACGGTCAGGGCCGGCGAGGTTGCTGCTATCATGGGTCCCAACGGCTCGGGAAAGTCAACGCTGTCCTATATCCTCGCCGGCCGCGAGGACTATGAGGTCACCGAGGGCGATATCCTCTATGACGGCCAGTCGATCCTCGAAATGGATCCGGCCGAGCGCGCAACCGCCGGCATCTTCCTCGCCTTCCAGTATCCGATGGAGATACCGGGCGTGGCGACGATGGAATTTTTGAAAGTGGCGATGAACGAGCAGCGCAAGGCGCGCGGCGAGGAACCGCTGAAGATCCCGGAATTCCTCAAGCGCGTGAAGGAAGCGGCCGCCTCGCTCAACATGGATATGGCGATGCTGAAGCGGCCGCTCAATGTCGGTTTTTCCGGCGGCGAGAAGAAGCGCGCCGAGATCCTGCAGATGAAGCTGCTCGAGCCGAAACTGTGCGTCCTCGACGAGACCGATTCCGGCCTCGACATCGATGCGCTGAAGATCGTCGCGGACGGCGTCAACACGCTGCGCTCGCCGGACCGGGCCATCGTTGTCATCACCCACTACCAGCGCCTGCTCCAATACATCGTGCCGGATACGGTGCACGTGCTCTACAGAGGCCAGGTGATCAAGTCGGGCGACAAGTCGCTGGCGCTCGACCTCGAGGCCAATGGCTATGCCGGCGTGATCGGGCAAGCCGCGTGAGATGCCAGCAGGCCCGGAAGGCAAGCCAAACAAGGCGATACTGATGAACATGCACACGACACCCCAGCGAACATTGGCCGAAACGGCGCTGATCGACGCCTTTGGCGAGCGGCTGTCGCTGCTGCCCGGCGACGGCGCGGTGATGCTGAAGCGCGACGACGCCATCGAGGCGATCAAGGGCGGCCTGCCGACGCGGCGCATCGAATCCTGGCATTATACGGACCTGCGCCGGCTGCTGACCTCGGTGCCGGACTTCGATCCGGCAGCGGTCGCGAAAGCCATTGCGCCGATCGTCGAAGACTCCTCGGTTTTGCCGGTCCTGAACGGGGTTTCGAGCGCGAAACTGCCCGATATCGAAGGCGTCGCCGTACAGCGCCTGTCGGAGAAGCTGACCGACGGCAGCATCGCGCCGGGGTTGGATCCCTATGGCACCGATGACGCGATCGGCGCGCTGAACACCGCCTTTGTCGCCGACGGCTATTTCGTCGACATCGCCGACGGTGCCGAACTGGAAAAGCCGCTTGAGCTGCAGAATTTGCAGGCCGGTGGACAGACGCATGTACGCCTGGCCGTCCGCGTCGGTGCCGGCGCCAAGGCTGTCATCGTCGAGCGCCAGGCGGGCGAGGGGGCGGCGCTGGTCAGCTCGGTCAGCCAGCTTGTGCTTGGCGAGGGCGCCGAAGTGACATGGCTCATCGTGCAGGAGCAGCCGGATACGGCAACACATCTCGCCCAGTTCAAGGCGCATCTCGGCAAGAATTCGAAACTGACGCTGTTCGTCATGAATGCCGGCGGCAAGCTGGTGCGCCAGGAGGTCGTCGTGAGGACGACCGGCGAGGGCGCCGACTTCACGCTGCGCGGCATCAATCTTTTGGCCGGCGACACCCATACCGACGTCACCATGGTGCTCGACCATGCCGTGCCGCACACCGCCTCGACCGAAGTCATCCGCAACGTGGTGACCGGCAAGGCGCGCGGCGTCTTCCAGGGTCGTATCAACGTCCACCAATATGCGCAGAAGACCAACGCCAAGATGGCCTGCAACACGCTGCTGTTGTCGGACGACGGTGAGTTTTCGACCAAGCCGGAGCTTGAAATCTTCGCCGACGACGTCGTTTGCGGCCATGGCGCGACCGTCACCGAGATCGACCACAGCCATCTGTTCTACCTGATGGCGCGCGGCATCGACGAGAAGACCGCGCGCGGCCTGCTGGTCAAGGCCTTCGTCGCCGAAGTGATCGAGGAACTGGACGACGAGGCCATCGTCGAGGCGCTGGAACGACGGCTCGACGATTGGTTTTTGACGCACGGGTAGAATTGGCCGAGGGGTGCTGGACGGAATGAGGCGATGCCTCGAGAGAGCTTGTGATGGACCAGAAAGTCGAAAACATTCCCTACGACGTCGAGGCGATCCGCCGCGACTTCCCGATCCTGTCGCGGCAAGTCTACGGCAAACCGCTGGTCTATCTCGACAATGGCGCCTCGGCGCAGAAGCCGCAGGCTGTGCTCGACGCCATCCAGCACGCCTATTCCCAGGAATACGCCAACGTCCATCGCGGCCTGCATTTCCTGTCGAACGCCGCGACCGACGCCTATGAGAACGCGCGCAAGATAGTACAGAGATTTCTCAACGCGCCGAGCACCGACAACATCGTCTTCACCTCGAACACCACGGCGGCGATCAACACCGTCGCCTATGGCTTCGGCATGCCCAATATCGGCGAAGGCGACGAGATCGTGCTGTCGATCATGGAGCACCACTCCAACATCGTGCCGTGGCATTTCATCCGCGAGCGGCAGGGCGCAAAACTGGTTTGGGTGCCGGTCGACGATCTCGGCGTCTTCCACATCGAGGAATTCGAAAAACGGCTGACCGACCGCACCAAGCTGGTTGCCATTACCCATATGTCAAATGCGCTGGGCACGGTCACGCCGATCAAGGAGATCGTGCGCATTGCGCACGCCCGCGGCATTCCGGTGCTGGTCGACGGCAGCCAGAGCGCCGTGCATATGCCGATCGACGTGCAGGATCTCGACTGCGATTTCTTCGTCTTCACCGGCCACAAGGTCTATGGCCCGTCGGGCATCGGCGTGCTCTACGGCAAGAAGGATATTCTGGAGCGGATGCGCCCGTTCATGGGCGGCGGCGAAATGATCGAGGAGGTGACGCAAGACATCGTCACCTACAACGACCCGCCGCACCGTTTCGAGGCCGGCACGCCGCCGATCGTCCAGGCGATCGGGCTGGGTGCGGCGCTGGAATACATGGAAAAGATCGGACGCGAGCGCATCGCCGCCCATGAGGCCGATCTGAAGGACTATGCGCATGAAAAACTGCGCGCCATCAACTCGCTGCGCATCTTCGGCGATGCGCCTGGCAAGGGCGCCATCATCTCGTTCGAGCTGCAGGGCATCCACGCGCATGATGTGTCGATGGTCATCGACCGGCAAGGCGTGGCCGTCCGCGCCGGCACGCATTGCGCCCAGCCGCTGTTGAAACGCTTCGGCGTAACATCCACATGCAGGGCATCGTTCGGCATGTACAATACCAGGGCCGAAGTCGATGCTTTGGCCGATGCGCTGGAAAAGGCGCGAAAGTTCTTCGGTGACGACCATGGATGATGCCAGCCACACCGCCGAGACCAATTCGGAAACGACGACCAATGCGGCGGTTTCCGGATCGACAATCCCCGCCGACGAATTGGCGCGGCTGACAGACGACATCGTCTCGGCGCTGAAGACGGTCTATGACCCCGAAATCCCGGCCGACATCTACGAGCTCGGCCTCGTCTACAAGATCGACATCGAGGACGACCGCTCGGTCAAGATCGACATGACGCTGACCGCGCCGGGCTGCCCGGTGGCCGGTGAAATGCCGGGCTGGGTCGAAAACGCCGTCGGCGCCGTCGAAGGCGTTTCCGGCGTCGAGGTCAACATGACCTTCGACCCGCCTTGGTCGCCCGACCGCATGTCGGAAGAGGCACAGGTAGCGGTGGGGTGGTACTAGCATCCGACCAGCCAAAGGCTGGCGCACTTGCGCCGGGTACAAAACTTCACCATTTTAGGTGAGGAATCATTCGGCAGACCTTGAACCTGCGCGCAATGGAGAAGGAAAGAATGGGACGCTTTGCCGTCATCACGATGACCGAAAAGGCTGCCGACCGGGTGCGCGAGATCGTCGCGACCCGTGAGAATGCGCATGGCATTCGCCTCGGCATCAAGAAGGGCGGCTGCGCCGGCATGGAATATACGGTCGACCTGGTGACCGAGCCCAACACTAAGGACGATCATGTCGAGCGCGACGGCGCCCACGTCTATGTCGCGCCTGAGGCAGCGCTTTTCCTGTTCGGCACCGAGATGGATTTCGAGCAGACGACGCTGCGCACCGGCTTCACCTTCCGCAACCCGAACCAGAGCTCGGCCTGCGGCTGCGGCGAATCGGTCGAATTGAAGCCTGCCGATCTGAAGGCACTGGCCGAGGCGCGCGCTTCGGCCTAAGGCTTTTCCTTCGCCGTTCCCGGCGGCAATCGCATACGGGGAGGCCCCCTCATCCGGCCCTTCGGGCCACCTTCTCCCCGATGGGGAGAAGAGGCTGGCGCCAGCCTCTCCCCTCGGGGAGAGGTCGGATTGCCCCGAATTGCCCTTCGCAATTCGGTTGGCAATCCGGGTGAGGGGGCGCTTGCCCATACGCGATAGCGAACGGGGAGAAGAAACGCTAATCCACCCACATCCCGGTTCGTTTGTGCCAGTCGGCGATCGACTCTTCCGGGTAGACATCGAAGACCTTGTCGCCCTTGCCGATATCGGGCTCGACCCAGTTCGCCTTGTATTTCAGCATCAGATGCACCTTCTCCGGCGGCTTCGGCAGGTTTGTGTCGATCGCCGAGGCAAACGGATGCACCAGCTCCGGCCAGGTTGGATCGTAGAGCCAGAGTGCCGTCCCGCATTTCGTGCAGAAGTTCCGTTCGCCCGTCGAGATCTCGCGTTGCGGGTGCTCGTCGTCCTCGATCTCGGCCCGGTAGACGCCGAGATGGCGCTTGCCCTCGATTTTCAGCGTCTCGTAATCGGCGCCGAGATTGATGGCGAAACCGCCGCCGCCCTGCTGCTTGCGGCAGATCGAGCAGTAGCACAGCATGAACGGCACCGGCGTGTGGCTTTCCACCTCGAAACGCACGGCATTGCACCGGCAGGACCCTTTGAGCAGAAGCGGCATGAAAAACTCCGATGAAACTGATTCTGAACTTGTCAGGATGGTGCCGGTAGCGGCGATGACAAGGGGAAATCCCGGTGACATGATCGCGCCATGGACAACGAGCGCATAGAAGAGCTTTTCGAAGGCCTCGGCCCGGTCAGCATCCGCACGCTGTTCGGCGGCAAGGGCATCTATTTCGATGGCGTCATCGTCGCCATTGTCATCCGTGGCGAATTGATGCTGAAGGCCGACGCCGAAAGCGCCCCGGATTTCGAAGCGGCCGGCTGCCGGCAATGGACCTATACCGGCTCGCGCCACGGAAAGCTGGTGTCGATGCCCTATTGGAGCGTTCCCGACAGCGCTTTCGACGACCCCGACGAGATGGCGATCTGGGCGCGCCGCGCCTACGAGGCAGGACGGCGCGCCGGCAAATAGGCTGCGTCATGCTTCGGCAATTCTGGGCCGCATTTCACGCCAGGTCCCGCGCCTCGGGCACGAGCGCCAGCGCCTCGGCAAAGCCGGCACCGCTGAAGGCCGCAACAGTATCGGCGCTCTCGACGGCGAGCATAGATACGGCAACGCCTTCGCGCAGTGCCGCGCGCAGCGTCAGGCCGCGCAGCAGGGCGGCGATCGTCGCGCCGGCCAATGCGTCACCGGCGCCGGCAGCATCGGTCCGCTTTTGGAGCGGCGGTGGCAGGATCGAGAACGCGCCCAATTTGTCGAAACCGAGCACCGGTCCGTCGCCAGCGGTGATCACGCCGCTTTTCAGGCCCGCGCGTCTCAGGCCGTCGACGATGCCTTGGTCGTCAGCATCGATGTCGACGCCGGCGAGCACGCCGGCCTCGTGCCGGTTCATGAAGGCGAGTGCCAGAAAATCAAGCACCGGCGTCAGCCGCGCCGCTTTGCTGGGCGAGACGGCAAGCGCAAACACCGGCTTGCCGGCGGCGAGTGCCGCCAGCCGCGCCACTGCGGAAGACGGCAGGTTGGCGTCGCACAGCACCGCGTCGGCCGAACCGATCGCGTCTCGCACCTTGGCGCGGCGGATCTGCTTGGGAAGCGCCAGCTCGTAGAGCACCATGTCGGCAAGGCCGGCGATCAGCCCGCCGTCGCTATCGACCAGCATCGTATGGCTTGGCGTCGCGCGGTCGAGGAACACCGCCGACAAATCGGCAATGCCGGCGTCGGTGACGGCGCGTAAAACCGTGTCGCCCAGGGCATCGCCGCCGCGCACCGAAAGCAGCGAGGCCGAGACGCCGCGCCGCACCGCACAGCGCAAGGCGTTGAAGGCGGCGCCGCCGACATGCTCGCGCATCGTGCCGGGGTTGGAAGCGGCCGGCACGAAGGCGCCGGCAACCCGGCCGCGCCGCTCGATATAGGCGCCACCCACGGCCAGGATCGTCGGGGATTTCATCATGCCGGCAAAATGCCCTTTGCTGTTGCCCGGGAGGAGACTAGGTCGCCGGGCGGAACCCTGCAATCGCGGGTGCGATTCGGATGGTGACGGCAACGGCGCCGCATGCGAGGCGGGATACGTCCGGAAGCAAAATTGTGAAACAAAAATAGAACAAATATGGATATCCGTTATTTTTCAAACCCTTGGGGCTCATTGACAAATGAGAACAAACGAGGTACATTCTTTTAAGGATTGCGGGATTGTCCGGCCTCCATTGACGACCACGGGGTGATGTATCATGGCTCAGAATTCTTTGCGGCTTGTAGAGGACAAAGCGGTGGACAAATCAAAGGCTCTGGATGCGGCGCTGTCGCAAATCGAGCGTGCCTTCGGCAAGGGTTCGATCATGCGGCTCGGCGCGAACGAGCAGGTCGTCGAGATCGAAACGGTGCCGACCGGCTCGCTTGGGTTGGACATCGCGCTTGGCGTCGGCGGCCTGCCGCGCGGCCGCATCGTCGAGATCTACGGACCGGAAAGCTCGGGCAAGACGACGCTGGCGCTGCACACGGTGGCCGAAGCCCAGAAGAAGGGCGGCATCTGCGCCTTTGTCGATGCCGAGCATGCGCTCGATCCGGTCTATGCCCGCAAGCTCGGCGTCGATCTCGAAAACCTGCTGATCTCGCAGCCCGATACCGGCGAACAGGCGCTGGAGATATGCGACACGCTGGTGCGCTCCGGCGCCATCGACGTGCTGGTGGTCGATTCGGTGGCGGCGCTGACGCCGCGGGCCGAAATCGAAGGCGAGATGGGCGATTCGCTGCCCGGCCTGCAGGCCCGCCTGATGAGCCAGGCACTGCGCAAGCTCACCGCCTCGATCTCGCGCTCCAACACCATGGTCATCTTCATCAACCAGATCCGCATGAAGATCGGCGTGATGTTTGGTTCGCCCGAGACGACGACCGGCGGCAACGCGCTGAAATTCTATGCCTCGGTCCGCCTCGACATCCGCCGCATCGGCTCGGTCAAGGATCGCGACGAGGTCGTCGGCAACCAGACCCGCGTCAAGGTCGTCAAGAACAAGCTGGCGCCGCCCTTCAAGGTGGTCGAGTTCGACATCATGTATGGCGAGGGCGTCTCCAAGACCGGCGAGCTGGTCGATCTCGGCGTCAAGGCTGGCGTGGTCGAAAAGTCGGGCGCCTGGTTCTCCTATAATTCGCAGCGTCTCGGCCAGGGCCGCGAAAACGCAAAACTGTTCCTGCGCGACAATCCCGACACGGCGCGCGAGATCGAATTGGCGCTGAGGCAGAATGCCGGATTGATCGCCGAGAAATTCCTTGAGAACGGCGGCTCCGAAAGCAGCGACGACGGTTTCGAGGACGACGCCGGGGCGATGTAGGAAAAGCGACGCCTCCCGGAGCGTCAGCCAGGTTCGGATTTGATGTTTTGATTTTGAGTTTGCGTAATCGGTACATTTTGAACCGCCGGCCCCGTGCCGGCGGTTGGCGTTTGACGGCGAGTCAGACGCATTTCAAAGCGCCGGTGAAAGCCGGGATTTGAGCCCATTTGGTGTTTCTGGACAGGCTGCGGTGCGACCGCTAAAAGGCCATGTCTATTTTCCGCCGGCAGCCGGCGGTTCTCTCGAAAAGGCAGTATTCATGAGTGGCGTCAACGAGATCCGGTCGGCATTTCTCGACTATTTTCGCAAGGAAGGTCACGAGGTCGTCGCGTCGAGCCCGCTGGTGCCGCGCAACGACCCGACGCTGATGTTCACCAATGCCGGCATGGTGCAGTTCAAGAACGTTTTCACCGGTCTGGAGAAGCGGCCCTATTCGCGTGCGACGACTGCCCAGAAGAGTGTTCGTGCCGGCGGCAAGCACAACGACCTCGACAATGTCGGCTACACCGCGCGACACCTGACCTTCTTCGAGATGCTCGGCAATTTCTCCTTCGGCGATTATTTCAAGGAGCGCGCCATAGAGCTTGCCTGGAACCTGATCACCAGGGAGTTCGGGCTGAAGAAGGACAAGCTGCTGGTCACCGTCTACCACACCGACGACGAGGCCGCCTCCTACTGGAAGAAGATCGCCGGTCTTTCCGACGATCGCATCATCCGCATCGCGACCTCGGACAATTTCTGGGCAATGGGCGACACCGGACCGTGCGGGCCGTGTTCGGAGATATTCATCGACCGTGGCGAGCACATCTGGGGTGGCCCTCCCGGCAGCCCCGAGGAGGATGGCGACCGTTTCCTCGAATTCTGGAACCTGGTGTTCATGCAGTATGAACAGGTGACGAAGGACGAGCGCGTCGACCTGCCGCGTCCGTCGATCGACACGGGCATGGGCCTCGAGCGCATGGCCTCCATCCTGCAAGGAGTTGATAGCGTCTTCGAAACCGACCTGTTCCGCCACCTGATCGACGCTGCGTCGTCGGCGCTTGGCCGCGGTCCGGATGCGGACACCGTCGCATCGTTCCGCGTCATCGCCGACCACTTGCGTTCGTCCTGCTTCCTGGTCGCCGACGGCGTGCTGCCGTCCAACGAAGGGCGGGGCTACGTGCTTCGTCGCATCATGCGCCGCGCCATGCGCCACGCGCAGTTGCTCGGCTCGAATGAGCCGCTGATGTGGAAGCTGGTGCCGGCGCTGGTCCGCGAGATGAGCCAAGCCTACCCGGAACTGGTGCGCGGCGAGCAGATGATCACCGAGACGCTGAAGCTTGAGGAAACTCGTTTCCGCAAGACGCTGGTGCGAGGCTTGGGCTTGCTTTCGGAGGCGACGGAAAAGTTGGTCTCCGGCGACATGCTGGATGGCGAGACAGCGTTCAAGCTCTACGACACCTATGGCTTTCCGCTCGATCTGACGCAGGACGCGCTGCGCCAGCGCAACATCTCGGTCAACCTTGCCGGCTTCACCGAGGCGATGGAGCGGCAGAAGGCGGAGGCGCGCAAAAGCTGGGCTGGTTCCGGTGAGGCCGCAACCGAAACGGTATGGTTCGCGGTGCGTGAGGAGAACGGCGCCACCGAATTCCTGGGCTATGAGACCGAGCAGGCGGAAGGCCTCGTCCAGGCGCTGGTCAGGGACGGCAAGACCGTCGACAGTGCCGGCAAAGGCGACGCCGTTGCCGTGGTTGTCAACCAGACGCCGTTCTATGGCGAGTCCGGTGGCCAGATGGGCGATACCGGCGTCATTTCAGGCGACGGGTTCTCGATCGAGATATCCGATACGCAGAAGAAGGCCGATGGGCTTTTCGTCCATGTCGGCAAGGTGGCCAACGGCACGGTCAAGACGGGCGCGACCGTCGAGCTGAGGGTGGACCACGCGCGCCGCTCCAGGCTGCGCGCGAACCATTCCGCCACGCATCTGATCCATGAGGCGCTGCGCGAGGTGCTGGGTACCCATGTGGCGCAGAAGGGCTCACTGGTCGCGCCAGAGCGTCTGCGCTTCGACATCTCCCACAACAAGCCGATCTCGCCGGACGAGCTCGAAGAGGTCGAGCGCATGGCAAACGAAATCGTCGTTCAGAATAGCCCTGTAACCACGCGCCTGATGTCGGTCGACGACGCCATTGCCGAAGGCGCCATGGCGCTGTTTGGCGAGAAATATGGCGATGAGGTGCGCGTCGTTTCGATGGGCACAGGCCTGCATGGCGCCAAGGCCAACCGGCCCTATTCGGTCGAGCTATGCGGCGGCACCCATGTTAGGGCGACCGGCGATATCGGCCTGGTGCGCATCGTGTCCGACAGCGCGGTCGCTGCCGGCGTGCGCCGCATCGAGGCGTTGACCGGCGAGGCGGCCAGAAAGCATCTCGACGAGCAGGACAAGCGGCTGAAGGCGGCCGCCGCCGCGCTGAAGATTTCGCCGGCCGATGTGCCGGCCCGCGTCGAGGCACTGCTCGACGAGCGCAAGAAGCTCGAAAAGGAGCTGACCGAGGCGCGCAAGAAACTGGCGCTCGGCGATCGCTCGCCAGCCGGTGTGCCTGCGGAAAACGAAACGATTGCCGGTGTCGGTTTTCTCGGCAAGGCGGTATCGGGCGTCTCGCCAAAGGATTTGAAGCCGCTGGCCGATGCCGGCAAGAAGTCGCTCGGCTCCGGCGTCGTCGTCTTTGTCGGCGCCGGCGAGGACAACAAGGCGAGCGTCGTCGTCGCGGTCACCGATGATCTGACCGGCCGCTTCAGCGCAATCGATCTGGTGCGCGTCGCGTCCGCGGCATTGGGCGGGCAGGGCGGCGGCGGTCGACCCGATATGGCCCAGGCCGGCGGCCCGGACGGCTCGAAGGCCGAAGACGCGATCGCTGCGGTGAAAGCGGCTCTCGAGGCGGCGTGAACCTGCACCGGGGGCGGGCACGGCCGAAATGGCGCGCCGCCCAGCGGACATCCTTGAGGGTCTGATATGCCGACGCTGACGATGTATCAGGTCGACGCCTTTGCCGAACAGGCCTTCCAGGGCAACCCTGCCGCCGTTCTCCTTTTGGAGGAGTGGCTGCCGGAGCAGTTAATGCAGGCCATCGCCAACGAAAACAATCTTGCCGAAACGGCGTTTGTGCGGGCGAATGGCAAAGGTTGGGATTTGCGCTGGTTCACGCCGGTCCATGAAGTCGACTTCTGCGGCCATGCCACTCTTGCGGCCGCCCATGTGCTGACCACGGAATACAGTGGTCAGGGCGAAATGGCCTTCGCCACCCGGGTGGGCGAGTTGCGGGTTTCCCAGCGGGAAGGGGCCTATCAGCTCGATCTGCCGTTTTTTCCGCCGCAGCCCGTCGAGGAAGAGCTGAAGTCGGCGCTGCAGCGATATTGTCTCAGCGGACGGTTGCGGGCTTCCGCAATTTCGAGAACCTGTTTGTCGAGCTTGCCGACGAGACAAGCGTGCGATCTTTCGTTCCCGATCTGCTCAGGATCGGACGTTTTCATCCTCTCGGCTTAGTCATTACCGCGCCTGGGCAGGCCCATGATTTCGTCTCGCGTTATTTCGTGCCCGGAGCAGGCATTCCCGAGGATCCGGTAACCGGCTCCATTCATGCGACGCTGGTGCCTTACTGGGCTGAAAAACTCGGCAAGACGCATCTGTCGGCATTCCAATGCTCGCAACGCGGCGGGCACTTGCTATGCGAGCTGGCCGGAGATCGCGTGCTGATCACAGGCCGTGCGAAGACCTTTATGAAGGCGGAGATCTACCTTCCCGATTGAGCGGTATTTCGCAGTGGGTCGCCTTCGGCGAAGCTGCCGATCTCCCCCCTTGCGGGGGAGATGCCCGGCAGGGCAGAGGGGGGTGCTGTCCCTCCGACTGCCAGCCCAATCGGAGCCACGTTCTCAGGCCGTTCCCAATTGGAAAGGATCAGTCGAAGGTTACGATCCTTCACACCCCCCTCTGTCCTGCCGGACATCTCCCCCGCAAGGGGGGAGATTGGAGTTGTGTGCGTCAAGTTCTGCAAAAATGGCGTGGCAGTAGCTGTGACATCGGCGTGTCCGCCGCGCAGCCCCCGTGTTTAGCGGAGCGGCGGACACACGGCGGTGCTCAGGCGGCCAATGCTCTCAGGCTCTCCTTCTTGTGCTCGCGCAG